>JAOAAM010000065.1 GCA_026418875.1 Gemmataceae bacterium
CCCCTGCATCTGCTGCTGGTCTTGCCGAAAGATGCTGATGGGCCGGTCCCTGTCTTCCTCGGCATGAATTTTTCGGGCAATCATTCCCTGGTCGATGATCCGAAGGTCCGCATCCCGACTTCCTGGATGTATCCCGGACCCGGAGTGGAGAACCACCGGGCGACACCGGCAAGCCGGGGCACGAAAAAGGACGTGTGGTCGATTGAGCAAACGATCCGCCGTGGTTATGGTGTGGCGACGTTTTACAACGGCGACGTTGATCCGGACGACAAAGAAACCCGGGGTGGCATGCGAACGTTTCTCAAATCCCGCGGGGCCGACCCGGGGACGATCATGGCTTGGGCGTGGGGCCTCATGCGAGCCGTCGATTATCTCGCGACCCTGCGGGAGATCGACCCGAAGCGAATCGCGGTGGTGGGCCATTCCCGCTTGGGAAAAACAGCTTTGGTTGCCGCTGCGTTCGACCATCGTGTCGCCTTGGCGATCCCGCACCAGTCGGGAACCGGAGGCGCTGCCCCAAATCGGTCAAAAAATCCGAAGTCCGAGAGCGTCGCCCGGATCAATACCGTGTTTCCACATTGGTTCAACGATCGATTCAAAGAGTTCAACGATCAGGTGGAGCGACTGCCCTTTGATCAACATTGCTTGATCGCGCTGGTGGCTCCACGCCCAGTCTTGCTGACCAACGCGGAGGAAGATCAATGGGCGAACCCCGACGGGCAATTCGACATGCTCCGGGCGGCGGACCCCGTGTATCGGCTTTTGGGCGTCGAGGGCTTGAATGCGGATGACCGGCCGGTCATGAATCGCCGAGTCGGTGGGCGCCTTTCCTATTACATCCGGCCCGGTCCGCATTCCATGACCCCCGAAGACTGGCGTGTGTTCCTCGATTTCGCCGACCATCACTTCCGAACGAAGCGGTGATTTGGCCCTCACGAATCCGATCCTCAACTGAGGCGATCGTCCGGTTCTCGCGGAGATGTGTCGATCATCCACCTATTTCCGAACTGGCGGACCGGTCGAACAGGAAAAAACGATCGTCTATAATTGAGACAAGGCTGTGACGGGACTCGAACGTACGGGCGGTGTTTGGTCTATGGGAGCCTGAGGTGGAGCGAGCCCTCGCCATCGCCAAAACATGAGGCAAACGGTCGGAGCAAAGTCATCGAAGTGGTTCCTCGGTCGAAATCCCGCACGGCCAGGGCGGAATCGCCTCGCGGCAGCTGCAATCATGTGTCACTTGCGTCGTCGATGCATCTCGGAGGACAGCGATGCGTAACCGTTGGGTGTATGCGGTCATCCTCAGTGCATTTTTGGGGGTGCCGGGTTTACGCGCAGACAGCCGGCCGTTCACTGAGGCTCCCAAATCGCTCTCCGAGTTGCGGCTCTTGCAGGCCAAAGTGCAAGAGGTGTACCGAAAGGTCCTGCCGGCGGTGGTCGGCGTCCAGATCGGTAGCTCCGCCGGTAGTGGCGTGGTCGTCAGCGAAGATGGCTACGTCTTGACGGCTGGTCACGTCTCGGGAAAACCCAACGAGGAATGTCGGATCATCTTTCCCGATGGCAAAGTCGCCAAGGGGCGCACCCTCGGTTCCAATAAGCAGATCGACAGCGGAATGTTGAAGATCACCGACGACGGCAAATGGCCGCACGTTTCCATGGGTGATTCTACCGACCTGGTCAAAGGGCAGTGGGTGTTGTCGTTGGGTCACCCCGGTGGGTTCATTCAGGGCCGGACTCCGGTACTCCGCGTGGGGCGGATCCAGAATTTCACCGACAACATCATCGTGACGGACTGCCCGCTGGTCGGTGGGGACTCCGGCGGACCGTTGTTCGATCTAGACGGGAAAGTCATCGGCATCCACAGCCGGATCGGGCCGAGCATCGCATTCAACGTGCACGTTCCGATCAAGACCTTCCAGGAAACTTGGGATCGGCTGGTCGCAGGGGAGACATGGGGCAACGGTCTCGGCATCCCGAATCGGACTCCACCCCGTGAGATCGACCTGGGATTGCGTTATGAGTTAGTGGGCGGCGTGTTGAAGGTCGCCGAGGTCCGACCAGGATCGATCGCCGAGAAGGCAGGACTTCGAGCCAGAGATCTCATTGTCTCCCTCGACGGCAAGTCCGTCGCAACCGCGGATGACATCCGCGAAATCCTGAGCAAGAAAAATCGCGGTGATTCCGTGACGATTGAGGTGGATCGGGGAGCGGAACGGATGTCGCTGAAGCTCTCACTGAATCCGTGAAGTTTTTGTGTGATGGATCGTGATTGTCGCCTGACGATAGCTCGAAGAGAATGACCATGAACCGAGTCGGCCTGCTCCTCGCCGGGTTTTCGCTCCTCGTTATTTCCCCGACCGCGCCGGCACAGAAACCCAATGCGAACTCGCGGTCCAACCCGGAGATTTTGAGTCTCGTTGCCGACGTGAGCCAAAGGGCGAGCGAGGCGACGGTTCGCATTTTGGGCGATGGCCGCGAGCTGGTTCTCGGGACGATCGTCGACCCGGACGGTTGGATTTTGACGAAGTTCAGCGAGTTGAAGGGAGTACTCACGGTCCGACTGAAAGATGGCCGAGAATTCCCGGCGAATCTGGTCGGTGCCCATTCGGACGACCTGGCGATGTTGAAGATTGAGGCAACTGGGCTGCCCGTCGTCGAGTGGCGGAACAGCACGGAAGACGCTGTGGGGAGTTGGGTCATCACGCCGGGCTTGGGCCGAGATCCGATCGCCGTGGGAGTGATCAGCGTCTTGGCACGCGACCTGCCGCCGACCCCGGCCTTCTCGCCGAACCCAAATTCGGGCTACATGGGAATCGTCATGCAGCCGGCCGACGGGGGGGTCCGCGTGGTTTCCGTCGCTGCGGATACGCCGGCCGCGAAGGCGGGCTTGAAAGAGGGAGACATCATCTTCTCGATCGACGGCCAGGGTGTGGCGACGAACGATGATGTGTTGGCGATCCTGCGGGGCAAGAAGCCCGGCGATGTGATTCGGGTCGCTTTCCTTCGTGACGGTGGCGAACGTGAGGTCGAGCTGAAATTGGCACGCCGTCCGTTTGAGGCGAATCGGGGTGAGTTCCAGAACCGAATGGGGAGCAACCTGAGCGATCGACGCGGCGGCTTTGCCAACGTCCTCCAGCATGACACGGTGTTGCAGCCGAGCGAGTGCGGCGGACCGTTGGTCGACCTCGACGGCAAGACCATCGGCATTAACATCGCTCGCGCCGGCCGAACCGAAACATTCGCCATTCCCGCCGAACGAATCATTCCTCTCATCGCATCGTTCAAAGCCGGGAAGTTTCCTGTGCAGAAGCCGGCGGTCAAAACGGTGGCGGATCGCATTAAAGAATTGCAGGAGGCAATCAAGCGAGCAATCGCAGACGAGGAAGAAGGGCGGAAGGCGAAACTCGCAGCGGAACAGCAGGAGGCCGAGGCTCGCAAGCGAAGGCAAGCTCTAGAAGCCGAGTTGAAGAAACTCCAAGGCGAAGAGAACAAGAAGTGAGCTTTGCCCCGAGCGGAAAGGGCTCACGCCGCGTGGTCGTTATGAACCTTTACCGACCCCAGGCTTATTCTTTGGCCGTGCCGGCCGCTCGCGCTTGATTCACGTTGGTCCCGCGGGCCGCAGGAGCAACTGCCACAACCGCCGCTTCCTCGCCCCAACCATTCGTTCGTAATGTGGCGAGCGACGTAGAAGAGTGCCGCCCCGACGATAATCGACACTGCGAAGGTTTGCCAATCAACGCTCATCGCTGATGCACCTCCTACAAACGACAAGTGTCCCCATCACGCC
>JAOAAM010000128.1 GCA_026418875.1 Gemmataceae bacterium
GCTGTGGGCCGAGCGGGTCGGGAAAAAGCTCCCTCGCGATCGACACGATCTATGCGGAGGGCCAGCGGCGTTACGTCGAGTCATTGTCGAGCTACGCTCGGCAATTTCTTGGCCAGGTGCAAAAGCCGAAAGTGGAGCAAATCACCGGACTCTCCCCGGCGATCAGCATCGAGCAGAAGACCACCAGCAAATCGCCCCGCTCGACGGTTGGCACGGTCACCGAGATTTACGACTATCTCCGCGTTCTGTACGCGCGCCTGGGCCAACATTACTGTCCGACCTGCGACTTGCCTGTCGGCACGCAAACCGCCGACGAGATTATCGACAAAGTCCTCGCATTACCGGAGGGAACGAAACTATACCTCCTTGCCCCGGTCGAGCGTCGAGGTCAGGAGAAGTACGACGCGATTTGGGAGGAGATTCGCCGCTCGGGATTCATGAGAATTCGAGTGGATGGTCGAACCTACTCACTGGAATCCCCGCCAGCCATCGACCATCGCCGTAAGCATCAGGTCGAAATCGTTGTGGATCGAGTTGTAGTGAATGCGGAGAGGCGGAGCCGGATCGCCGACGCCGTCGAGCAAGCGCTTACTGCCGGTCGGGGGGTCATGTTGATCGCCTATGTGGAATCGGACAAAGACGAGACTCAATGGCGTGTTGATCGTTTCAGTCAGCACTTGGCCTGTGCTCAATGTGGCCGTGGGTTCGAGCCGCTGAACCCGCATCACTTCTCTTTCAACAGCCCCCTCGGGTGGTGTCGCGTGTGTGAGGGGTTGGGTGTTCAGCAGGGAGCCAACTGGAATTTGCTGATTCGTGACCCGTCGCGGTCGATTCGAGAGGGAGCCATTGCGGCCTGGCCGGATTTGACTCCCGAACAACCGTTCACTCAGTTTGCCGAGGCTCTGGCTCGTTTCGTGGGCTTCTCTTTAGATGCACCGTTCTCTTCCCTTGATGCCGCGCACCATCGGGCCATCCTCCACGGGACGGGGGATGTCTGGATACCGCTGGCCGCGAGCGAGCCGGACACCCAATCGCCCCGGCGGTCTGCGAAATCTCGGGGAAGCTCGGCGACCGGCCCGACGTTGCGATTCCAATACAAAGGAATTTTCCCAGCGATTGACGAGGCGGTTCGACTGAGCGTGTCGTATCGGCAACGACTCGACCATCTTGTCAGCGAGGTTCCTTGTGCTGCCTGCCGTGGCTCGCGCTTGCGGGACGACGCAGCCGCTGTTCGATTTTCCGGGCTGACGTTGCAGCAACTCACCGCCCTGCCCTTGGGCGAGGCCTTGTCTTGGTTTCGTCAATTGAACCTGACCCCGCATCAACGGCAGGTCGCCGGCGAGTTGCTCCGCGAGATCGAGAATCGCCTCCGTTTCCTCGTGGATGTTGGATTGGACTACCTCACCTTAGATCGTTCGGCACCCACATTGTCTGGCGGTGAAGCGCAAAGAATTCGTCTGGCGAGCCAGATCGGCTCGGGCCTGACTGGTGTTCTGTACGTATTGGACGAGCCAACCATCGGGTTGCATCCCCGCGACAATCAGCGTCTCATCAAAGCACTGGAGCGGCTGCGTGATCTGGGCAACACGCTGATCGTGGTCGAGCATGACCGGGACGTTATCGCCGCGGCCGATTATCTTTTGGATTTCGGACCCGCTGCCGGCGATCAAGGCGGCGAGATCGTGGCCGAGGGACCACCCAAGCGAATCTTGCGGAACAGCCGGTCGCTGACAGGCCGATACCTCTCGGGCAAATTGGCGATTCCGGTCCCTACGAATCGCCGCATCGCCACGACGGCCATGTTGCAAGAGTCGGACTGCCCTCGTCTCGTGATTCGTGGAGCACGGCACAACAACCTGAAAAACATCGACGTCGTTTTTCCGCTAAGCAGCTTGATTGCGGTGACCGGGGTGAGCGGCTCCGGGAAAAGCTCGCTGGTGAACGACGTGCTGGCCAACACACTAGCCCGGAAGCTGAATCGAGCCAGGACAGCGGGGGCTGCCCACGATTCCATCGAAGGCATCGAGCATCTCGACAAAATCATCATCGTCGACCAGGAACCGATCGGGAACTCACCCAGTTCCAATCCCGCCACGTACACCGGAGTCTTCGATCTGATCCGCGAGTTGTTCGCACAGTTGCCTGAGGCCAAGGTGCGCGGTTACCCACCCAGCCGCTTCAGCTTCAACCGAAAAGGTGGCCGCTGCGAGGCATGCGAGGGCAACGGACAGAAACGGATCGAAATGCATTTCCTGCCCGACGTGTGGGTTGAATGCGAGGTTTGCCGAGGAAGCCGCTACAACTCCGAGACGTTGGCGGTCACGTATCAGGGCAAGTCGATCGCCGACGTGCTTCGCATGCACGTGGGCAACGCTCTCGAATTATTCGGCAACATTCCACGGATCCGTCGCATCCTGCAAACACTCGTCGATGTCGGCTTAGACTACCTGCAACTCGGACAACCCGCACCGACTCTCTCTAGTGGCGAATCGCAGCGAGTCAAACTCGCGGCCGAACTCTCTCGCTCCGGCACCGGCCGAACTCTTTACGTCCTGGATGAACCCACGACCGGGTTGCATTTCGACGATGTTCGCAAACTGATCGACGTATTGCACCGACTGGTCGACCAAGGCAACACGGTAATCGTGGTGGAACACAATCTGGACGTCATCAAGACAGCCGACTGGGTCATCGAACTCGGGCCAGAGGCGGGTGAACGTGGTGGCGACATCGTGGCTGAAGGTCCGCCCGAGTCGATCGTTTCGGTGAAGGAATCACGGACCGCCCCGTTCCTTGCCGAGGTTCTACGAAATAGCCCGCACGAAGAGCGACGATTGACTCTTACCGAGTCGGAGACGATCAAGGAGGGCGATCTCGACATCGCCGATATTGGTCGCGACGCCCAACTGCCGTGGGAGGCCGACCCGATCCGCTGGCACACCCAGGATCGAGTGACAACTCAAGGCCGCCCCGCCCGGTGGGAGGGAGCGATCCTGCCGTGGCTCATGGAACAGCTTCGCCCCTTCGACGAGTTGGGCGAGCCGATCTGGAATCACCGCACGATCGTCGAGGTGCCCGCCCGAAAAAAATCGTTGGGCTGGTTCCTTCACGCCATGACGGGATTCGAGTGGTATTTACGCCTTGTCTTTCGCGTGGGGAAGAACACGTTTCGTCAGAGCGATCTGCTGGAGGAGTTGAACCTCACGCCGTTCGACCAACTCGAGGGCGTGCACTATTTTCAGCCGGAGCCGAGGGTGCAGGTGTCCAATCGTCGGGGGCCGTGGCAGGAGGTCGCCATCCTGGCCTACCAGCAGCGGGAACTCGAACGCCCCGGTTTTCGGCGGTTCCTCCGATCCGCCTACGAATCGTTTCGCAGGAACCTGATCCGGATGCGTACTCTGCCGGAGGACGTGATGCCGTGGAAGGTGAACGGAGAGCGCTGGCACCTTAGCAACAAGGGGTTTCCGCCCGGGAGAAAGGTTCGTTGGGATCGCTCCCTATTGCCGCGACTTCTCCGATTGGTTCGCGAGGTTGAGCCGAACGTCGAGATCCGCTGGGATGCCCGTGACGCGATTTCCCTTTATTTGCCGGGAATCTCAAAGGCCTGGTCCCGTTGGCGGACCAAGGACGAGAGCGGACTGGACCTTCGCTTCGCCGGTCCGGCCGGCACCTTCAATCTGCACCACGTCGAACGCTTCGGGTCCAAGCAGGAAATCAGTGATGCACGTTCACGCGATGGTCTGCAAACCATCCAACTTGTTTTCGACCATAAATCCTCGTGGAACCCCGACGACCTGACCGCCTGGCTACGGAAGCATGCCGAGGCGTTCCGGCAGCATTTTGGCCAAGCACGGCGGTGATCGACTGCATCCCGTCCCGAGGACTCCTGGCTGAGCTTTGCCGCGTCGCACTCCGTCTGCGGAACGTCGGAAGTATTCGGAACGAAAAGCACAGCCGAGACTGAGAGCCATTGTTCAGAACAGTCGGCAGACCATGCTCCGCCGGTGAGCACGGCATGCGACTCGGTTCCTGAACCGGTCGACGGCTCAGCCTCGGCTGCTCGGGTGAGGCAAACGCTGGGCGGTCCGCAGGTTGTGTTGTGGGTCTGCGACGGCCATCACTTGGACTTGTCCGGCTTGTCCCCGTCGGAGGCACCCGGGATCTTCTCAAGTAGGATTTCGCGCAGACGAGTTTTCTGCGACGGGGTCAACACGGCTTCGAGTGCCTTGCGCTCCTGCTTTTGCAACTCTTCAAGCTGCTTTTTGATCTCGTCCGCTTTGGATTTGAACTCTGCTTGGATTGAGTAGACCTTGGCTTTTTGCTCCTCGCTCAAGCCGAGTTTGGACCAATTCGGCGGAAGTTGGCCGCGCTTCGCGGTCGTTTCCTTTTTCTCTTGCGCGAAAGTGATGCCGCAGCCCAGCAAACAGGCGATGATGGTAGGCAACCAGACACGAACCTGACGTCGTTCAAGCATGATGCCATCTCTCCGGAGTGGTGCGCGGGATCAACTCCGAGTTGGACAACCTGCCAGCCGGAGTTGCAGCGATTTAAATGCGAGAGCCGGCGAGAGTCAACAATTTTTCGGCCCGTTTTCCTCCCGATTTGGGCGCAACGAAATATCAGCGAAGTGACCGAGGAGTGTGGGAGCGAATTGTCGAAAGCCGCGGAGCGTTGAACATCTCTTCGTCCGCGGCTCATTGAACGGCTCAATGTTTGGCCGCCAGCTGCCGCTGTTTCGACTCAGCTCGCGACAAAGCCAAGTCGATCGCCTCGGACTCGGTCAACCCGTCGGCCTCGATGCGGATGCCGGGGCTTCCGGGGATAACGCAGGTGAAGCGAAACCCACCGGGCACTCGTTGCATATGGAAGCGGGTGATCTTCAAAGCATCCAGTCGGCGTTGGACGACCAACCAATCCACTTCAGTGGGCTGTGAGTTTCGCCCCAAGCCGAAGTATTCCGGCGGGGGCATCTCCAACACCGGCGGTGGCACGTCCTCGCTTTGCAAGCGCACCCGGTCACGGCTATTTGCCGCGCGAGGAACCTGGTTCATCCGAGTCGAGTTCGCCTCGGGTTGCTGCCGTCGGGGCAGCAGGCCCGGACGCGTTGTAGCCGGGGCCGGTCGCGTGATCGGCATGGCCGCCGTCGGGTACGAAGGCATTACAGGCAGACCGCCTGCAATGGGGGCACACCCCGTGGGTGCTCAACCCGCACCGGCTTTGATCGGGTCGAACATGCTCAGCAAAGGCGCGGCCAACAAGGCTGCGGCCCAAAGCGCTTCCGTGCGCATGGGGTCCTCTCCGCTTGCTGCTCAACTCATCCGCGATCCATGCGAATGTTCGAGCGGGTGGCCGATATAACCGGAATTCTTCAAGTTTGAAGCCCAATTTGCCGACAGCGCGGGTCGCGGCACGGCCCCGCTTCCTCCCCGTGGGACGCGACTGTATTTTGGACGTTGTAAAATAAGTCCCACAAGCAAGTTGCGACGATTGGCAGCCCATTTTGGAACATCCCTCCCCCGTCGGGCGGTTGCTACCCCCTGCCTCGAAAAGCTCTTTGCGTTATCCGAGGACTGTTGGATTGGCTGAGGTGAACGGTTACACTGAACGAAAGTCGATTTGGCGTGCCGACCGGGGGAGCCACGACCGATGAGGTCCAGATTCGTTGCCCTTTGCCTCCTTCTCACGCTGTTCGACCGCGCTGACGCGCAGCCGCCGGTCGTACCCAGCGGGCCTCCAGGTAATCCGCCCGACAATCCCCCAGGGATTGAGTTGCCCGCGCCACCGAATCTCACCCGACAGTATCGAGAGTTGATTCCGCGGCTAATGGACGCCCTGCGTGATTCCGATGCCGAGGTCAGGCAGTACTCGGCGCTGGCATTGGCGGGATTGGGCGAAGAGGTCATCGGGCCACTGAGTCGGGCGTTAGAGGATCCGAACAAGGATATGCGATCCGCCGCGGCCTATGCTCTCGGGCAGATGGGTTTTTCGGCGCACACGGCGATTCCGGCACTGTTGCGGGCGTTGAAAGATGAAGAGCCGGCTGTACGCCGTGCTGCTGCCCACGCGATCAGTCGAATCACGAGTCGGGACGGATTTTGGGAGGTTCCTGTCGCCAGGCCCCTCGCCCCCGGGTTGGGGCGAGGAGTCGGAGCGAATGTGACCCCGGCCGCCAACGC
>JAOAAM010000270.1 GCA_026418875.1 Gemmataceae bacterium
ATCGCAAAAAACACGCCCCAGTTCAGATCGGAGGCTGCAACTCGCCTCCGTGAAGACGGAATCGCTAGTAATCGCGGGTCAGCAACACCGCGGTGAATGTGTTCCTGAGCCTTGTACACACCGCCCGTCAAGCCACGAAAGGGAGGGGCGCCCGAAGTCACCTTCACCGGTGCCGAAGGCGAAACTCCTGATTGGGACTAAGTCGTAACAAGGTAACCGTAGGGGAACCTGCGGTTGGATCACCTCCTTTCTAAGGATTTCTTAGATACCCGCCTCCGGACTCGTGCCGGTCGCGGGAACATGTCCGCCCTAGCATGGACTCGCCGGTACAACCAAGACAAAGATAAAGCCCCTGGTCTCAACGCCAGGGGCTTTTTTTATCCCCATACCCATAACTCACCGCCGGTCGTACCAGCTCGACAACTCTCCCTTCGTCGGCATCGTCTCCAAGACCCCGCCCGCGGCCCGCCGCCCCTCCATCATCCGCCTCAATGGGTGATTTCCGCGCCTTGGCAAAGGCATGCCCGCCCACCATGATAGCGTGGGGCACCGGTTGATCGAAGGGAGTACCAACTCGATTGAGGGGGGAGTTCACGCTTCGACGCCGAGCGACGCCGGCAGGTGCCCACGGAAACTCCCATGAGGCCGCGGACCGCGATCCGGAGCTGGCCCGAACTGCTCGCGGATCGGCGAATATCCGAACATCCCACGAATATCCCACAAACATCCCACGAACCTTTAACGAGCAGCGATCATGGAAACTCATTTCAATATCGACGGATGGCGTGTGCCGCGCTTGATGTATGGAACGGCTTGGAAAGAAGAGCGGACACGGCCGCTCACCGAGTTGGCAGTGCGGCTGGGGTTCCGTGCCATCGACACCGCCAATCAGCGGAAACATTATTTCGAGGCAGGGGTTGGCGAGGCCCTCCAAGCCTGCCTGGCGGACGGAGTCGTTCGGCGCGAGGATCTGTTCCTCCAGACGAAGTTCACGTTTCGCGGCGGGCAGGATCATCGGTTGCCTTACGATCCGCAAGCTCCGATCTCGCGGCAGGTCGAGCAATCGTGTGCCAGCTCCCTGGAGCATCTCGGAGTGTCGTTGATCGACTCGTATGTGTTGCACGGCCCAAGCCAGTGGGAAGGGTTGGGGCCGGCCGACTGGGAAGCGTGGCGAGCAATGGAGGGATTGGCTTCGCGTGGCGTGGTTCGATTTCTGGGCGTGAGCAACGTCTCGCTCGGTCAATTGCAAGAGCTGGTCGCGGGAGCGAGGGTCTCCCCGCGGTTTGTTCAGAATCGCTGCTTCGCCGTCCAAGGTTGGGACCGAGAGGTTCGTCGATTCGCTCAGGCGCACGGGATGATTTATCAGGGGTTCTCCCTGTTGACGGCGAATCGGCCGGTGCTCACGCATCCCCTGATCCACCAGTTGGCGCGGAAGCACGGGCGAACGATTCCGCAGATCATTTTTCGATTTGCGTTGGAGGTGGGCATGATGCCGCTGACAGGGACGACGGACGAGCGGCACATGCGGGACGATCTGGCCATCTTCGATTTCACCTTGGACGCGAACGAGGTCCGGGCGATCGAGTCGCTGGCGGGCTGAAGTGCAAGGCGGATCGCTTGCAGGTGAGGCTCGTCTCAGGCGGCGGCTCGTCGCTTCCGGGTGTCGGTGTCGGGGTCGGTGTCGGCGTGTGCGTCGGCGTCGGCGTCGAATAAAGCCCCGAGTGGCAGGGGCAAGTCGTCGGGGCCGACCGGTCCGGCGGGGTGATTGTCCCAGGCGTGGTGCCGCAGGGAGTGGAGGATGCGTTCGGCCAAGGCGATCGCATCCCGGGCTGCCTCACCGGAGACTCGCGGCTCCATGCCGGTGCGGACGCACTCGAGGAACGACGAAAGTTCGCAGGTGAGTTGATCGGGCAAGCCGGAATGCGTCAGTTCGCGGGTTTGCAGGTGTCGAGTGAAGACCTGCTCCGCCAGGGCGACACGTTCTTCGGGGGGTAATCCGCGCGTCGGCAGACCCTGTGCCCGGAGTTGGGGCGAGGGCTGGACCAAGGTCAGGCGTTTGTCGCAAAAGTCGAGGCCGGCGTAGCCCTCGGCCGACCAGATACGCATCTTTCGCTTGGGTTGGGGACTCATGCGGCTGGCGGTGAGATGGGCGATGCAGCCGCCGGCGAATTTCAGCCGGGCCGTCGCCATGTCTTCGTGCTTGCCAAACACCGTCATCCCCAGGGCGTGGACTTCGACCGCCGGCTCACCCAGCAGGTCGAGGAGCAGATCCAGGTCGTGGATCATCAAGTCGAGGACGGCCCCGATGTCGGTGGATCGGCCGGTGAAGGTGCCGTGCCGCTCGACCTCGATATACTTGGGTCGGATGGGTCGGCGTTTGAGGTCTTCGTAAGCGGGGTTGAAGCGTTCGATGTGCCCGACTTGCAGCAAGGCACCGTGCCGCCGGGCCAGATCGACCAGTTCGTCGGCCTCGGCGAGATCCAAAGCCAGCGGTTTCTCGACGAGGGTGGCGATCCCGCGGCGGAGCAAGTCGGCGGCGACGGGGTAGTGGAAGACAGTGGGGGTGACGACGCAGACCGCCTCGACATGATCGGCGAGATCGAGGTGGTGGTCGAAGACTCGGGTTTGCAATTGTCGGGCGATGGTCTCGGCGCGAGCCGTGTTCGTATCGACGATGCCGACGAGGTGAGCCTCGGGATGGGCCGCGAGGATTCGCGCGTGAGCTTGACCGAGATGACCGACCCCGACGACGCCGATCCGAATACGACGCATGGCGAGGGACTCTGCTTGGGTGAATGACTCAATTCAAGCGGCAGCGGCTGGCGGCCACGGTGGCCGGGACCACACCCGTGGGAGTCGAGAGCGGCTCCGGCACAGGCTGGCTTGGCCGAGGCAGCCGGCCGAGCAGGCATCGCACCAATTCGGCATTCAAAGGATGGCCGGAGCGGCAGGCGATGATGTGTCCGCGGACATCCCGACCGAACAAGGCGATGTCGCCGAGAATATCGAGGATTTTGTGCCGAGCCGGCTCGTTGGGGAAACGCGGCACATTGTCGATCACGCCTTTCTTGCCAAAGACGAGCACATCGGCCGGGGTCAGATGCAAGCCCACGCCGGCCCGATGCAGCTCCACCGCCTCGTTTTCCAACAGGAACGTCCGGCACGGGGCCAGGTCGCGGAAGTACGATTCCGGCGTCACCACTTGCGAATGACGTTGTTTTTCGATGGGCGAACCGGGACCGTAGTCCAGCAGGTAGCTGATGCGTAATTCATCGCGCTCGGCGGGCTGGAAGGTGATGCTGGCGCAATCGGAGTGAACCGAGACCGGCTCGCGCACGGTCCAGATGGTTCGTCGGGCACGTTGGGGCAGCGTGCCGACGGCGCGGATCGCCTCGGCGAAACTCCAGGACGAGCCGTCCAAGCCCGGCGGCTCCGGCCCATCGACCTCGATGTAGCAATTGTCCACCCCCAGGCCGTGCAACGCACTGAGAACATGTTCGACGAGGGTGACGCCGTGGGGCAGCAACCCCAGGGTGGTGCGTCGGTGGGTGTCGGTGACGAGG
>JAOAAM010000325.1 GCA_026418875.1 Gemmataceae bacterium
GTGCAAAGTGCTGAACACGAGGTGGCCTGTCAGCGACGCTTGAATCGCCGCCTCGGCCGTTTCCAAGTCGCGCATTTCGCCGATCAAGATCACGTCCGGGTCGTGCCGCAAGATGCTGCGGAGGGCCGCCGCAAATGTCAAACCAATTTTCGAGTGAACTTGGATTTGACTGATCCCCGGCTGCTGATACTCGACCGGGTCTTCCACCGTGATGATTTTCAACGTCTCGTCCTTGATCTCGTTCAACGCGGAGTATAGCGTCGTCGATTTGCCGGAGCCGGTCGGCCCGGTCACCAGGACGATGCCGTGCGGCAAGTCGATCAGCTTTTTGAACGTCGTGTAAATGTCGGGCAGCATGCCCACGTTCGCCAGGTCAAACACCATGCGGCCCTTGTCGAGCAACCGCATGACGATGCCTTCCCCATGAATCATCGGGATGATCGAAACACGAACGTCGATCTCCCGTCCTTGAACGCGCATCTTAATCCGACCGTCCTGCGGCACGCGTTTTTCGGCGATATTCAGCCGGGCCATGATCTTGATGCGGCTGACGATCGCAGCTTGAAACCGCGTGATCTCGGGTGGCAGGATCTGGGTTTGCAGCAAACCGTCGATCCGGTAGCGGATAATCAGCGATTTTTCCTGCGGTTCGATGTGGATATCGCTGGCCCGCTCGTTCGCCGCCTCGATCAAAATCTGGTTGACCAGTCGGACCACCGATGCTTCCTGGGCTTCCTTGGCCAACTCGCTGTCGTCGGCCTCAATTCCTTCGAGTAATTCGACTTCTTCTTCACCCCGCTCCTGCACCAGGGCGGTGACGGTATCGCCGCCGACACCGAAATGCAGCTTGATCAGGCGGGCGATCTCCCGCGGACTAGCCAGCACCGGGTGAATATGCAAGCCGGTGAGGGTCTGCAATTCATCGAGGGAGGAGACGTCGAACGGATTGCCCGTGGCGACGACCAAGGTGCCGTTGTTCCGCGCGAGGGGCATCAGATTGCGGCGATGCACGATCCGTTGGGGCATCGACGCGAGCGTTTGCGAGTCGATTTTGACTTGCGTCAGGTCCACCAGCTCCAGACCGAACTCTTCGGCGAGGGTTGCCAGCACGGCATCTTCCTTGGCAAAGCCGCGTTCGATCAGGATCTCGTGGACCGGTCGGTCCGGAAGTGAGGCGCAAAGCTCCGAGACGCGCGTCAAGTCGGCCTCGTTCATAAGGCCTTTTTGCACAAGCCTTTGTGCTAATTGCATGGATGTTGGCCTCGATTCGGGGCGTCGGTGGGTCGTGCATCAAACCCCGATGACATATACAAGGTATCGCCCAACCGCGGGGCATGCCAAGACCGCGGGCCATTTCTCAGCAGGATTTCATGAGTTCCCGTCGTCTTTCCGCAAAGAAACCGCCGCGTCGTGAGGTGTGTTCACCGACTTTTCGGTCCACGGAAGTGATGCCGAAGGCTCGATCCGTGCCGAGGGGGTGGGCAACGCCAAACGCTCTCGAAGGCGCGAAATTGCCCACGATGCTGCCTCGCGCACGACCGGGTCGCTGTCGTGGGCGGCAACTTGAAGGGCATCCAAGGCGCTTTGGTCACCTCGTTCGCCCAGCAGCAGGGCAGCATTACGGACCAGACCGCGGCGCTTCGCTCGTTGCAATGCCGTCCCACGGAATCGCTGTTGGAATGCCTCTTCGCTCAGGCCAACCATTTCCAGCGCATCCAACCACCCCACGGCGAGCGTGGCATGACGGTTCCACGGGCAAACTTCTTGGCAGATGTCGCACCCGAATAGCCAGCCCTCGAGTGCCGGCCGGAGGGGTTCGGGAATGGGGCCGCGTAGTTCAATCGTCAGATAGCTGATACATCGCCGGGCGTCGAGCCGGCCCGGTGCCACGAATGCCGATGTGGGACAGGCGGTCAGGCAGGCCGTGCAGGTTCCACAATGGGTCGCTGCGTGCGGCGGATCGGGAGCCAACTCTAAATTGGTCAAAAGAGCGCCGAGGAAAAAATAACTCCCGATCCGCTTGTTGATGAGCATGGTGTTCTTGCCGATCCATCCCAAGCCAGCGCGTCGGGCAAAGTCACGTTCCAAGAGGGGGGCGGTATCGACCACGACACGCCCTTCGCACTCGGGCACTTCGGATTTCATCCACGCCAACAGCCGGCGAAGTCGCTCCCAGATGACTTGGTGGTAGTCTCGACCCAAAGCGTAACGGGATACCTTGACTGGCACCCGCGTATTGGTTTTGGATTGCTTCGACGGTCCTGTTCCCGGAGCAACCTGAGTCGAAGAGGCCGTTGCCGTGACTCGGGCACCGAGTGGGGAGTCCGGACTCGAACCACCTGCCGTCTCGGTGTACTCCATGCCTACCATGACCACGCTTCGGACCGTCGGCAAGATCGAGCGTGGATGTCGCCGGGATTCGGGACTCGCGGTTAAATAGCCCATTTCCCCCGCATACCCGGCCTCCACCCAGGCACGGTACAAAGCGTAATCGTCCGCCTCGACGGCTCGGGCAATGCCCACCAGCGAAAAGCCCAAGGCGCGGGAATTTTCCCGAATTGCCTCTTCCAGCGTTCCCATCCGGTCATTATGATGCCAGCGCTCCGCCGCTTGCCATGCGAGAATTGAATCGGGATGCTGAGCAGCACGTCCACGATTCGGGGGGAGGTCCCTCCAGGCGAGTCGGAGCAACGACTCCAGTATTCACTCACAAGGAGAGAGGCACAATGCGAAAATGGATCGTGGCAACCGCAGCGACGGTGGCGCTGGTGGGCGTCGTGTCCTGGGTGCAGGGAGCCGAAAAGAAGTCGATCAAGGAAGTCATGAAGGCCGCTCACGGCGGCGGTGCGAACAGCCTGCTGGCAAAAGTCGCTGGCGGCAAGGGCACGAAGGAAGATGCGGAAAAACTGCTGGCGTTGTACGAGGACCTGGCGAAGAACGAGGCACCTCGTGGCAGTGCCGAGGCTTGGAAGGCGAAGAATGACGAAATCATTAAGCAAGCCAAGGCGATTGTGAACGGCGATGCGAGCGCCGGGGCGAAGCTGCGGGCTGCGACGAACTGCATGAAGTGCCACAACGATCACAAGCCGGCGGATTGATCAGCCGAGTCTGAACTCTGACGATTCGCGCGGGCCGGTTCTCCAACCGGCTCGCCTTCTTTTTGAGCTTCGCCATGACCGGGCAGGAATTTGTCGGCGTCCTTCGCCATTTCGGAATCACTCATGTGATCTACCTGCCGGACAGCGAAACCGGGCAATGGGATGCCGACCTGGCGAGCGCTGGGTCGCCGATGCTGATTCGACCGACTCGGGAAGGCGAGGGGATCGGCATCGCAGCTGGGCTGATGCTGGGCGGGGCCAAACCGCTGGTCGTGATGCAATGCACGGGGCTTTTCGAGGCGGGTGACGCACTGAGGAATGTCGTCCACGATTTGAGGCTGCCGCTCATCCTCGTCGTCGGTGTCCGCAGCTACCTTGCCCACCAGCAGGGCCAATCCAAGGACACCTGCCCCGTTTTCACCGAGCCGATTCTCCAAGCCTGGCGACTGCCATATCACCTACTCGGACCGAGGTCCACTTGCGAAGAGTGGCAACGAGCGCTCGGTGCGATGATTTCCAGCGGCGGGGCGGGCGTGATTTTGCTTCCGGAGTGAGCGGCGATGTCAATGGACCTGCGGCAAGCGC
>JAOAAM010000344.1 GCA_026418875.1 Gemmataceae bacterium
GCCAGCCGCATCCTCGGCAACTATCTCGGTTTGCCCGACGATGTCAAATCGGGCTTGAAACGAATTCTCGAACAAGCCCGCCAGATCAAGGCGAACATTCAGAAGGTCGGCGATCACCTCACACCCAGCCGTCTCGGCTCCTCCATCGACGGATTGCTCTCGAATCGCCTTCGGGGCCGAAGAGTCCTCGTCGTCGATAGCTCCGAGGAATTCCGGAAGGCAGCTCACGCCGTGCTCGAGCAACTCGGCTGCATCGTCGAAACGGCCGGAACGGCTGACGAAGCCTTGAAACTCGCCCCCGTGAGCAACTACGACGCCATCATCCTCGACGTCAAACCGCCCGACATGAAGGGCAGCGAGGCGTTCCTGAAGCTGCGCGAGGCCCACCCCGCCGCACGGATGATCATGATGGCCGAATTTGGCTACGACGCCGATCATACTCTCGTGAAATGCCGTCAAGCGGGTTTGAAATTCGTCCTCTTCAAGCCGTTCCTCGTGAATCAACTTGTGAACGCCTTGGATGGTCCCGAACCCGGAACCGTCCGCACCAATCAAGCAGAACCAGTCTCGGCGCCCTCGTGAAGCCCGGCGGAACTCGGCTCCGCACCTCACGGTGGGATGCCGACCGTCGCCGCACCGATGGCTTCGCTGGGCGACATCTTCTTCCCACCTTTCACCGTACCCCTTACTTTTTCCATCATTTCCATCATTCCCATCATTTCACCTGATGCGATCACTCGAACCACAGCCTCGAGCCGCGGACGCCAGTCCGCGGGGTCCCGCCCGACGCCGACGCCGATCCGCGGGTCCCGCCCGACGCCGACGCCAGTCACCGTGTCTTGATCATGAATCTCCTCCGAGCCGCGGACGCCAGTCCGCGGGTTCCGCCTGAACCATCCCGAAGTGTTGGATGCCCCCAGCGAATGTCAAGCGAAGCCCCCGAGTCACGGCGGGCTGACCCCCGCCGCTCGGGGATGCACGCACATCGAGTCCCTGCGGGCGGACGTCCTCTCCTCGGGGGAGACTGTGCTTGCATTTTCCGGCGACTGCGAATAGGCTTCGGCGGTCAAGACGGTCTTGGGATGGATGGCTCCACGGGCAGGGAGGCTCGCTTGACACGGTGTTGCTGCATTGCCGGGATCGTGTTCTTGATTGGGCATGCCGCGTACGCCGCGGCCGATGAGCCAATCGCGGATCCCGTCAGCACCGAACTGGAAGTGCAGGTCGCGCTGCAACAAGCGCGGGAGTTGCTGAGCCGCGGCGAATCCGCGCAGGCGGTCGTGGCGTTGGAAAAGAAGCTGCACTTGATCAAAGGTCATGCCGATTACCTGGCCACCCTGCGCGAGGCCTATTCTGCGGTGATCCGTGATTTGAAACTGAAGAATCAAGAGGAGCAGGTCCGGCAGTATCAGAAGAAGTTGCGGTTGTTGGATGCCGTCCCGGTCCGGCCAGGGACCACCACGGGGCGATCGGAAGAGGCGGCACCGGTGGCGGCGACTCGGGATCCGTTCCAACAGGAGCCGCTGCCGGAAGACGATTCGGACGTGCAAAGGTGGCTGCGGGAGGCGATGGCAGCCTTCGAGTCCGGGCGGTTCGCCGAGGCCGGGAAATTGTTCGCCAAAATTCACGCTCGCGGTCCGGAGTGGCTTGGGCCAAGGGCTGCTGATTGGGCATACTGCCGGGTGGCCGTGGTGGTGGAGCGGTTGCGATCCGGCCCGGTGA
>JAOAAM010000347.1 GCA_026418875.1 Gemmataceae bacterium
CCTCGGGGCGGGTCGCCTCGCAAGGCCAAAATGTTCTCCACCCCGCTCGCCGCGTAGCGACTCAGGATCGCTTCGAGTTCGTCGCGGCTGTGGCAGACACAAGTGAGGTGCGAGACGGCCGTGAGCCGTGTTTCCCGCTGGATCCGAACCACCAAGTCATGGGTCCGCTCGCGGGTGGAGCCGCCCGCCCCATAGGTCACCGACACGAAACTGGGCTTCAGCTCCTGTAGCGCTTTGATGTTGGCGAACAGATCTTCCCAGGCTGCGTCGGTCTTGGGTGGAAAAAACTCAAAACTGAAGGTCGTCGGATGGGCAGCGAAAATCTCGCGGATGTGCATGTCGAAACCCGGACCTCGTTTCGATGATGACTCCTCGTGCTGGGATATCGTACCACATTGGAGCAAGCCGGATGCGCCGGCGGAGGAAAATTCCCCGCGCCGACGCATCGGCCAAGACGCCGCGGTTTCGGCGTCACGAGTCGATTCACTGTCTTTTCACTCTTTCGTCAACCTTATCTCACTCTCTCGTCAACCTCACCTCTTTCTCTCGTCAACCTCGTCTCACACTCTCGCCACGCTCTTGTCACTCCTTGGCGATGCGTCCGCCGAGATCGGCCCGTCCCAATGCACGCCAGAAGCCTCCGTCCAATCCAGTTTCAGCGGCGGGCGTGTTGAAAATCGGCACCAGCGGGATCGGGAAGTAGTCCACCGTCCCTTCGCTCGCCGGTTCCGCGGCAGGGCGATGTCCCGGAAGGTGCTTCCGTTCGCCTGAAGTTTGAGGCCGAGCGTGGCCCGTCGGCACGATGCGGGGATTCGAGATTCCACTAGCCCCGCCGGCCGGCACCAACGTCGGGCAGGATGTCGGTGCGACTTCGGTCGCAAAGGGCTTGCTGAAGCAGGCAGGGTCCAAGTCCAAAGCCATCTGGGCATACTCCCGCGCGAGATCCAAGTCCCCGGCAGCACAGGCAGCGTGATACTTCGCCACGAGTTGCGAAGCCACACGTTCCACCCGGCGTTGGTCGATCGTGGCGGTCAGACGACCCGGGGCCGACACCCGCGGCTGGGAAGGTTCGGTCGGGACCGGATCCGAGGCTCGATGATCGACCGCAACCAGCGCGGCCGAGGCCGCCTCCACCGCCTGTCCGCCGCCGCAGTTCCCGGCATGCGCCACCTCCTTCGCACAGCAGGATTCTTGGGATGGTCCCGCCGAGCCATGTTGCCGACACGCGGCTGACTCAGCCTCCGGGATGGGCCGACAGACATTGGCCGTGACCAGGTAAAGCAAATGGTCGCAGGAGCGGTGGTTCGCCGTGGCGGAGCGCATCAACCGATCAAAGTAAGGCAGGCGAGCCAACCAAGTCGGCAAGCGATTCGGGGGGCCGTACCTCTCGATGCGGCCGCCGTACACCAGCGTAGTCGTTCCGACCGGCACCTCCATTTCCCCCTCGGCACCGAGTGTTTTGATCGACGGTTTTTGCAGGAATTGCGTCACCGGGAGACTAGCCGCCGTAGACGCTTCTGGAC
>JAOAAM010000376.1 GCA_026418875.1 Gemmataceae bacterium
CCTCGGTGGTGATGATGCCGATTCGACCGTCCGAAAGCCGGTTGGCGTCGGAGATGCTGAGGTTAGGATCGGGCAGCGAGATCGACACGACGATCTCGCCGTCGCGGCGGACCTCGACAACACGCTGCATCATGGCGACGAACGTGTTGCCGTTGGGCAGTCTCATGACACTCACCGGTTCATCGTCGAAGACTTTCTCCCAGATCACTTGCCCAGAAAACGATCGCTCCGAGACACGGCGACCGGCTTGTTCGGCAATCAGGACGCGTTTGCCCGGCAAAACTCGAGCATCGACTGGGGAAACGAGGTCCTTAATCTCGAATCTCGGTTTCCCATTGGGTCGCCACTCGTAAACTCGATTGGTGATCCCTGTCTCCGCGACGACGCATACCTCCGTCGGATAATCGTCCTTTCCCCCGAGTAAAATCTGATCGCCCTTGACTTTCCACCATTCGCTCCATTGTTGGGCGATGGCTTGACGTCCTTCGGACTGAGAGGACTTGACGGGCACGGCCGGGGCTAGTTCGCCGGCGAGGGAATACAGTTCCTCCTCCACCTGCTGCCACATGAGGACGCTCGAAGAATCTCCAATCACGGAGATCAGTGCGGGGATCGCCTTTCGATCGCCCTGGCGTAGGAGGGTCATGCCGGCGTGGAACCGAACGGCCGGGTCCGGATCCTCGAGGAAACGGGGCAATTGCTGTTGCAAATCAGGATCATTGAGCCGGAGCAACACGCGCAAGGCCGTGGGGCGAGACCGTGGCAAGTCGAGGGCCTCGCGGATGGTTTGCCGATGGGCTGGTTGCTTCTCGGCTAACTTTACCAAGGAATCCGCGATCACCGAGGCGAGGGGGTCGTCGTCTGTTGCCGGGATGAGATCAAACAAAAGCGGTAGCAACCGGGGTTCTTGCCGCGCCACGAGCATGTCGATCGCCCAAATGGTGAGGTTGGCTCGCGGCCCTTGCCGTAGTTCCTGGATGCATCGGCGAGCGCGTCCGGCGACCTCCTGGTCGGGGTGGGTGGTAGCCCGCCGAAGCTGCGGCAGTGCGACGGGGCCAATTTCGATCAGTTGCCGCTGGGCAGCCTGCCGGGCACGAAAGGTCGGATCGCCGAGTTGCCGAATCAATTCCTCGATCCGCCGTTGTACCGGTTCGGTCAGTATTTGTTGGCGCAGGTAGTCGATCAGCTTATCCGAACCCGCGTCACCCAAAAGTTTGGTCAACTCGGCTTCAGCCGTCGCGGTCCCCCCGGTCATGGGCGGCATGGGAAGAGTCGCCATCAACGCCAGCAATGAAGCGCAAAAGGCCATCCGAAGATCGCACCACATGACCACGGCTCCGCGCGGGCAGAAGGGGTGATTCCGACAGTTCAGCTTACTCTCTGGCGCTCCGAATAACCACGGCAGGGTTCCGATTTTGGACCGGGAACGACGTGGTCGATTTTAAGCCAAGTATGGGCTGATTGGCCCCGGTTGAATTCTGGATCAGCTGGCTCACCTTGCGGTGTCGGAGCGAGCGGTGTAGGATCTGTCTCTTATACA
>JAOAAM010000391.1 GCA_026418875.1 Gemmataceae bacterium
TCTCGGTGGAGGCCGGGGGAGAGTTTCGGCTGCGGATTCAACCGGCGGCGGATCGGCCCGGTGTCTATGAACTCCGCGAGGCTCGGGACGGAACGGTCGAGGCGCAGTTTCGGCCCCGACCCGAGGTCGATTTCGACCCCGACCCGCTGCTCGTCGAAGTCCGCCGCGACCCGTCGAATGCGAGGCGGCTTGAGGGCCGCGTGGATTGGCGGGAAATGCTGCGAACTGGTGGCCGTCCGGCTCCTGGAGAAACCTGGCGAATCGCCCTCGGCGATGGGGCTTGGCAGGCGGTGAAGTTCGAGGGGCCGACGCCGGCCACCAGCCGTCCCCACGGTATCTCTCGCTTTGTGCCCGTGACGACGAGCACCGTTGTGGGCTCGCCGGAGCCTCCGCCACCTTACCAGAAGGTGCGACTCTTCCCGAAACTCAAAATCAACTACCCCATCTGCGTCAAACCGCAACCCGGCACCGACCTGATGCTCGTCATCGATCAAGTGTACTCTTACGGCCCGACGCGCATTGGCCGAATCCGCGATCATCCCGATTGCAATCAAATCGAGACTTTGCTGGACTCGAAAGACACCGCCTACGACATTTGTTTCCACCCCAACTTCGCGCAAAACGGGTACGTCTATATCGGAAGCAACGGCGATCACCCCTCGGGGAAAAAGCACAGTCGAGTCACTCGTTACGTCATGGAGCGTCAACCGCCGTATCGGCTTGATGCCGCTTCCGCCACGGTCATCATCGAGTGGCCCAGTGATGGGCACAACGGAGCGGCGATCTGCTTCGGCAAAGACGGCATGCTGTATGTCACCAGCGGGGATGGGACGGCAGACTCCGACACCGATAACGTGGGGCAAGAAATGACGACTCTGCTCGCCAAAGTCTTGCGGATCGACGTCGACCGTCCCGACCCCGGCCGGCATTACTCGATCCCGAAGGACAATCCCTTCATTCACTTGCCCGACGCTCGGCCCGAGACCTGGGCATTTGGCTTGCGAAACCCCTGGCGTATCACTTGCGACGAGAAGACGGGGCACATCTGGGTCGGACAGAATGGACAAGACCTCTACGAGCAAGCCTTCCTGGTACGCAAGGGCGACAATTACGGCTGGAGCGTGATGGAGGGAAGTCATCCCTTCTACCGCCATCGGCAAGTCGGCCCCGCCCCCATCGTCCCGCCCACCATCGAGCACCACCACTCGGAATTTCGTTCCCTCACCGGCGGCGTCGTTTATCACGGATCGCGATTCCCCGATCTGCAAGGGGCCTACATCTACGGCGATTACTCCACGGGCAAGATCTGGGGCATGAAACACGACGGTACGAAACCGGTCTGGCACCGCGAATTGTGCGACTCGCACCTGCAAATCACCTGGATCGGCCTGGACACCCGTGGCGAACTCATCATCGCCGACCACCGCGGGAACGACCAAGGCGGCTTCTACTCGCTCACGCCGACTCCCCCCAACGTGAAATCGACTTTCCCGCGAAAACTGAGCGAAAGCGGCTTGTTCGAGTCGGTCGCCGGACACGTCATGAAGCCCGGCGTCATCCCATATTCGGTCAATGCCCCGTTCTGGTCCGACGGTGCCCACAAGCAACGTTGGATGATGTTGCCCGGCGAATCCCCGCGGATCGACTACACAGCCAACCGCGGCTGGAACTTGCCCGACCGCACCGTGCTGATCAAGTCGTTCGCTCTGGATTTCCCGCAGGGTCGCCGCTGGATCGAGACGCGCTTCCTCACCAAGCAGGATGGTGAATGGTACGGGTACAGCTACGAGTGGAATGACGACCAGACCGACGCCGTGCTGGTCGATCGTGCGGGGAAGGATCGCGAGTTCCAGTTGGGGAATCGGAAGCAGACCTGGCGCTACCCCAGCCGAGCCGAGTGCATGGTGTGCCACAGCCGGGCCGCCAACTTCGTCCTCGGTCTGAGCACGTTGCAATTCAACACGGAGCACGACTATGGCGGCGGCGTGGTGGACAACCAATTGCGGGTGCTCGAACATCTCGGTTGGCTCACGTGGAACCCGTATGACGAAATGCGGGCCGATCTGCGCGAGTCGGCGAGGACCCGCTTCTCCGACGAGGCAAAACTGAACGAGTATTTGGCTCGTGTCAGCCACAGGGGCGATCAGCGCGCACCGATCACGTCTTCGACGATGCTGCCCCGCTCCCCGAATCGGTTTCCACGCCTCGTGAACCCCTACGATCCCAAAGAGGACTTGGATCGTCGTGCCCGATCGTTCTTGCACGCCAACTGCTCGATGTGTCATGTCGAAGCCGGGGGTGGGAACGCCCAAATGGACCTGGAATTCACAACGCCGGCGGAACGGATGCGGATATTCAATGTCCGGCCCCTGCACGACACATTCGGCCTGCCCGAGGCAAGGTTGATTGCGCCCGGAGAGCCGGCGCGGTCTGTCTTGTGGCACCGCATTGCGCATCGAGAGCGCGGTCACATGCCGCCGGTGGCGACGTTCGCCGTCGATCGCGACGCCGTCCAGTTGCTGCACGATTGGATTGCCCGGATGAATCGCTAGCCGGTCGCCTCGGATTGCCGGTGCCGACTCAGGCCAGGATGCGCGTCAGGACTTCGCCATGCACGTCGGTCAGGCGCATGTCGCGTCCGCCCCAGCGGACGGTCAGGCGTTTGTGATCGATGCCGAGCAAGTGCAAGATGGTGGCGTGCAAATCGTGAACGTGAACCTTTTTCTCCACGGCAGCAAAGCCAAACTCATCGGTTGCACCATAAGCGAG
>JAOAAM010000405.1 GCA_026418875.1 Gemmataceae bacterium
CTTCCACCGAAACCGAAGGAGTTGTTCATCGCTCGCCGGACCGGATGCGGCCGCGCCTCGTTGGCGACGTGGCCCACTCCCGCGCACTCCGGGTCGAGTTGATCGAGGTTGATCGTCGGCGGGACCGCTTGATGCTCGAACGCGGCCAGGCAAGCAATCGTTTCGACGGCAGCGGCGGCACAGATCAGATGACCGGTCATCCCCTTGGTCGAACTGACCGCGACCTTGGCTGCGTGCTCCCCGAGGGCCATACGGATGGCGCGAGCTTCGCCCACGTCACCGATGGGGGTACTCGTCGCATGGGCGTTGACGTAATCGATGTCTTCCGGGTTCAGCTCCGCATCCTGCAAGGCGCGACGCATGGCGGCGGCCATCGGTTCCGAATCCGAGCTGGGAATGACTAGATGGAACGCATCGCTGCGGGCACCGAAACCACGGATCCAAGCGCGCCCAAGCGCTCCGCGCTTTCTGGCTCGCGACTCGGGCTCCAGAACAAACATCGCCCCGCCCTCGCTCATCACGAAACCATCCCGGTCGACATCGAACGGCCGGGAAGAGCGGGACGGCTCGTTATTGAACTTCGTCGACAACGCCCGTAAATTGCCGAATGCTGCCATCCCCATCGGCGACACGGTCAGGTCCACGGCACCAGCAAGGCAGACGTCGACCCAACCGCGCTTGAGCCATTTCCACGCCTCGGCCAGGGCATAGTTGCCGCTAGCGCAAGCGGCGGCCGTGGTCAGCACGGGTCCATCCAACGGCAAGTCGTCACGGAGAATTTGAACCGTGGTGCGTTGATCGGATTCCGGCTGCTGGATCCTTCGGCCGCCGGCTGCCCAGTCCGCTTCCCACAAACGCAGCCACGCGCCGCCATTGCCCAGCACCACGCCAACCCGCAAGCTGCCGAGTTCATCCAGCAGGCCGGCATCATGCAGGGCGGACCAAGCACACCAAAGGGTCAACTGCTCCATGCGGTCCCGCTGTCGGAATGGCTTCGGATCCAGAGAAGGCGGGCAAGGGATTTCGGCGATGAAACCGCCCACTTTGCTGTGGAGTCGGTCGGCGTCAAAGCGCTCCACCCGAGTGATGCCGCATCGGCCAGCCAGGAGATTAGCCGCCGTCTCCGCGTAGCTCGTCCCCAGCGGGTTGGCGGTGCCGATTCCGGTAATCCAGACGCGCTCGGCCATGACGCTAAGTTCCCGGCTCAATTCTTCCCGTGGCTCGCTTGTCCAGAATCAGGGTCCCCAACCCGTCGTAGCGGCACAACCACGGAACGTCGTCGCCGTGAGCCCACCATCGAGCGATGTCTTGCACGGCGGGAGTCCGATTGGCGGCCGACGCACCCGACACAAGCCGCAGCGAGGCTTGCGGCTCGGCCACACGATCGGCGGGGAATTGGAGGGCAAATGCCACGGCATGAACGACGACGTCGTTTTGTGGCTTACCCTGGTCATCGGGCCTCGGCTCGGGATCAAATTCGCTCAGGATGAGCCAGACTCCCGGATGCCGACGTTCGGCGACGACGGATAAAGCGGTGAGCAGACCTTCGGGGATGTGGTTGGGGCCGCCACCGACGCCGAAATTCGCCCCGTGCATGGTCAGCCCCACGCTGATGGTCCCCGAGAGGGCGTGTAGGGTGTAGTTGGGGATGATGTGCGGGCTGATACTAAATTTCGGCTCGCGGAAGTAGCGCGAGATGGCTGTCTCTTATACACATCT
>JAOAAM010000408.1 GCA_026418875.1 Gemmataceae bacterium
ATTGCCGCTTGCCGATCGCGCGACCATCGCCAACAGGGCACCGGAATACGGGGCAACCTGCGGGATTTTCCCAGTCGATGCGGAAACGCTGCGTTATCTGCGGAACACGGGCCGGCCCGAGAGCTTGATCCAGTTGGTCGAGGCGTATTCCCGGGAACAAGGCATGTTCCACACCGACAACACGCCGACGGCCCGTTACAGCGACGTCCTGGAATTGGACCTCTCGACGGTCGAGCCTAGCCTGGCCGGGCCATCGCGGCCGCAGGATCGCGTTCGGTTGTCGGATGTGCCGAAGTCGTTCCACGACGCGCTGCCGAAGTTGCAAGCCGTGGCGAAGTCGTCCAAACCTGCCCTGCCCGTGATTGCCGAAGGGGCCACATCGGCTCCGGCACCTCCCTCGGTCAACGGATCCGCATCGAAACTGCACGATGGCGCGGTGGTGATCGCAGCCATTACCAGTTGCACGAACACGTCGAACCCGTCGGTTCTGCTGGCGGCGGGGCTGTTGGCGAAGCGAGCCGTCGAGCGAGGACTCTCCGTCAAACCGTGGGTAAAAACGAGCCTGGCACCAGGCTCGCAAGTGGTGACGGCCTATTTGAAAGAGGCGGGGTTGACCCCCTTCTTGGAAAAAGTCGGATTCTATCTGGTTGGGTACGGCTGCACGACCTGCATCGGCAACAGCGGGCCGCTCCCCGATTGGGTGTCCGAAAGCATCAGGGAACAACAATTGGTGGTGGCGGCGGTGCTGAGCGGCAACCGCAATTTCGAGGGCCGCGTGCACCCCGAAGTCCGTGCCAATTATCTCGCCTCACCACCCTTGGTCGTCGCTTATGCGTTGGCCGGCCGGATCGACATCGACTGGACTTCCGAACCGCTGGGCACCGATGCAGCGGGAGAGCCGGTTTATCTCCGGGACATCTGGCCGGACCCGGAAGAAGTGCAGTCGCTCATCGACCGACACGTCCGCCGCGAGATGTTCCAGCAGGTCTACGCCGATGTCTTCAAAGGCGATGAGAATTGGAACAGCTTGCAGGCACCCGAGGGGGACCGCTTTCTGTGGGACCCGAACTCGACGTATGTGAAACATCCACCGTACTTCGACAACATGCCGACGCAACCCCCGCCCGTGACGAACATCGTCAACGCACGGGTGCTGGCCGTCTTGGGCGACAGCATCACCACGGACCACATCAGCCCAGCAGGTTCGATCAAGGCCGACAGCCCCGCCGGAAAGTATCTGCTGGAGCGAGGCGTCTCCAAGGCCGAGTTCAACTCGTACGGTGCCCGCCGAGGGAACCACGAGGTGATGGTGCGTGGCACGTTCGCCAACGTCCGCCTGCGCAATCTGCTGGCTCCGGGGACGGAGGGCGGGGTGACTCGCTACCTCCCGGAAGGCACGCTGATGACCATCTTCGATGCTGCCATGAAGTATCAGGCGGCCGGAATTCCGACCATCATCCTCGGTGGGAAGGAGTATGGCTCCGGGTCGTCCCGGGATTGGGCCGCGAAGGGGCCCTACCTGCTCGGCGTCCGGGCCGTCATCGCCGAG
>JAOAAM010000421.1 GCA_026418875.1 Gemmataceae bacterium
GTCGGCGAGCCGCGAAAAATTCGCGGTACTCACGCAAGTCGATGAATCCATCGTTGTTCGTATCCCATTTGTCGCGTTCGATGGCCAAGCTTTCGGGCATTTCCTCGATTTTGAGCAAGCCGTCGCCGTCGGAGTCGTAGCGTTGGAAGATGCGTTCGGCGACCATTTCGGGGTTGAATCCGCCGCGATCTCCACGACCGAAACCGCCGAACCCGCCGAACCCGCCCGGCCCGCCCCCAGGTCCTCCCGGACCCCCTCCGGGACCGCCCGGTCCTCCTCCAGGGCCGCCTTGACCGCCACCGAACATACCCATCATGCCTGCACCGCCGCCTGTGGCAAATTGCTGCGTCACCCGTTGAAGTGCGGCCTTGAATTGGTCTCTCGTGATGGTGTCGCTGGTGATGTTGGCCATGGCGAAGAAACGATCGGCGATTCCGCGGAATTGTGGATCCAGTTCACGGCGGTCGATCGTGTCCTTGCCTTTGGACAGCATGTTGAACAGGAAATCGGGATTGGCGAACATGCTGCTAAAGCCTCGGCCGCCGCCACTTCCGTTGTTGCTGCCCCCGAAGCCGCCAAAGGGGAATTGCCCCCAGACCGGCAACGCGCCCAGCAGACAAACCAACACGACGGTCATCAATCGGCGCAGCATGACACGTTCCTCGCAGGCGCGAACTCTCCCCCCAAATAGTAACCAACTCTGAGAACTTTCGTACCGCTTCTCATCAAGTTTTCAGGTCAGCGATCCGTTATTCGATGGATCAATCCCGAGCGTGCTCCGAGTGAACCAACGCGAATGTCGCTGTCGGGTTCGCCGTTCGCTTGAAATCAGTACCATTCTCTCGATCTATAAGTTTCGAGGATGCAAGGTTTTCCATTGATCCTGCGGTAGTGAAGAAGACGATGGCGCGGCTTGTGCGGGTTGCCGCCGACCGGGGGCCGCACCTAAACTCACGGGGTGTTCGCCGTGTCGGCCACCCACAGCCGCTCTTTTCGACTCGGACCGGCCAACACGATTCCGACCCATCGAGGACCCAGCCATGCGCCACGCTCTGTTGCTCGAATACTTCCAGCGTCTGCCGGCTTTGCCCGATGGTGATTTCTTCGCCAATCGCTCGATCGAACTGCACATCCATTTGGAGCGTTTCCGCAAAGAGGTACGCCAGCGCTACACCGAGGGCACTTTGCTGCGCTTGCTGGAGAACGGCGGGGTTCAATTGCGTCGGGCGGCACTCTTGGCTTTGGGCCTGCAAGGTACGATGGTCGCGAATGCTGCCGTCGCCTCACGGCTGCACGACGATGATGCTCAAGTGCGCCGTCTGGCCGCCGATGCCCTTTGGAACATTTGGTTCCGAGCCGAGGGCGAAACCAATCGCCGCGAATTGCAACGGCTCTCTCAGCTGCCCGACCTCAACAAAAGCCTCCGCGGCCTGAATGCCCTACTGGAACGCTGCCCCAGCTTCGCCGAAGCTTACAACCAACGCGCCATCGTCCTCTTCCGCATGGGGAAGTATCAAAAATCCGCTTCCGATTGTCAGAAGGCCCTGCACCTCAACCCATTCCACTTCGGGGCGCAAGCTGGTTTAGCCCCTGTCTCTTATACACATCTCCGAGCCCAC
>JAOAAM010000508.1 GCA_026418875.1 Gemmataceae bacterium
AGATGTGTATAAGAGACAGCTTCCAGGCCATCCGCAAGTCTTGGATGCCGTTTTGGCGCGTCAAGTCGAAGTCCACCAAAAACAGACCGATCCGGGAAGTAGTGAGGTGGGAGGTCGGCCAATCGTCGTCCGTCGTGGCACTCAGGCCGGCGTGATTCGCGCGATGGGTACCGCGTTTTGGCACGAACCGGGAACGTGGGGGTCACGGCGGGGGGGTGAGTGTCGGCAGCCGTGAGGGCGGTATGCCAAGCTTGTCGCGAGCCAGGGCAGGTGGGATAATTCCGGCATGCCGTTGCTGTCATGGAAGTCGGGCGCTCCCATGGTGCCGCCGGGGTCATTCGTGGCGTTGGATTTCGAGACCGCAGACCCGGGCTACGATAGTGCCTGCGCCTTGAGCGTGATTCGGGTCGATGATGACACGATCACGGAAAAGCGGACCCGGTTGATTCGTCCGCCGCGACTGCGTTTTCGCTTCACCCACATTCACGGCATCACTTGGAAACACGTCCAGGATTGCCCGACGTTCGCGCAATGCTGGCCCGATTTTTTGCCGTTGCTCGACGGCGTGAGCTTCATCGCCGCCCACAATGCCCGTTTCGACGAGATGGTCCTGACGACATGCTGCACGATGGCGGGGCTGACGGTGCCGGCGATTCCCTGGTTGTGCAGCGTGCGGCTGGCTCGGCGGACCTGGGGCCTTCGCGCCAATCGCTTGCCCGACCTGGCCCGACACCTGGGTTTCCGATTGAAACACCACGACCCCGAGTCCGACGCCGAAGCCTGTGCCCGCATCGTGTTAGCTGCCCGGGCGATCCACCGCTCCCGCCATTCGCCGCAACCCGAACCGTTGCCGCACGAGCTATGAATGAGCTCGAACATCGGTCACCCAAACGAAACCTACAGCCGAGACAGCGGAGGGAAGCGAGATGCCCAAGAAGATTGCCTGGCGCTATCATCGCCCGGCTTGAACGACCTGCAAGCGGGCGCAGGGGTTCCTTGACGCCAACGCTTGCGAGGTGGCCACGACGGTGGACTCCAACAAGCAGAAAATCGGCCCCGCCGACGCCCTGAAATTGCTCGACGGAGTGCGCCGGCTGGTGGCCATCAAAGGGAAGAACGTCGTCGAGTACGATCTGGTCAAGGATCGCCCCGACGATGAGACGCTCCTCAAACACCTCATCGGACCCACCGGAAATCTACGTGCCCCGAGCATCCGGGTCGGCGACGTCTTCGCGGTCGGGTTCAACGAGGAGATGTATCAGAAAATCCTCGGGGTGAAGTGAGTCAAGCCGGGGACGCTTTCGTCGTCCCCGGCGTTTCGCCCTCGGCGTTTCGCCCTCGGCTGCCAATTCGACGGGCGAGAGGTCGGTCGCAATCGGGCTAGATGCGCTCAGACCAGCGTCTCCGTTTCCTCAACGAAGCTTCCCACTCGTTCGGCAAACGGTGAGGCGGACCACTCCCACGGCATCGGCTCGACCGTCCCCCCCCACCCCGCCGCCAACTCGGATGTTGCCCTGCCCCAGACTCGGCCTGTTCGGCTCATTTCGGCTCGCCGCCGCGGCCTCCCGACGCCAATCCCGGGACGTTTCAGGCATGCCTTGGTGCCCTTGAACATCCGCGGAGGAACTCGGAAAATAGGGGTGGTCCCGCCTGATGCGAACCTTTTGCGGTAAGTCAGCATGAAATTCCGATCTCGCCTGCAATTCTTCGGATTCTCCGCGCCGGGGTGGATGGCGTTGTTCGCGTTGTTTGCGTCGTTCGCCGCGCTCGGAGTCGTTGGTCTGGCGGGTGCCGATGAGCCGAAATTCTCCCCAGAGGATTTGCGGTTTTTTGATCAAGAGGTGCGGCCCATCCTGGAGGCGAACTGCCTCAAGTGCCATAGCGGCGAGACGAAGCGTGCGGGGTTGGATCTGTCGCGGCGGGAAAGCATTTTGAAAGGCGGGGACAGCGGGCCGGCGGTGTCGCTGGAAAAGCCGGACGACAGCCGACTGCTGCGCGCCATTCGCTACACCGATCCGGAATTGAAGATGCCCCCCACGGGTCCGCTACCGCCCAAGTCGGTCGAGACACTGACAGCGTGGGTGAAGCGGGGGTTGCCGGGTCGGCGGATCGAAGTCGCTTCGGCGCATCCGGTTCGTGGCGGCGTGGTCACCCCGGAGGCTCGGCAAGCCTGGCCGTATCGTCCGTTGACCCGGCCGCCGGTTCCCAAGGTCGCGGAGGTCACCCATCCCATCGATGCCTTCATCCGCGCGAAGCTCGATGAACAGGGGCTGAAGATGAACGAGCCAGCGGACAAGATCGCCCTGGTTCGTCGGGTCTACTACGACCTGATCGGCCTGCCGCCGACTCCCGAACAAGTGGATGCCTTCGTCGCCGACGATGCCCCCGACGCTTACGAACGCCTGATCGACCGCTTGCTCGAATCGCCGCACTACGGTGAGCGCTGGGGCCGACATTGGCTCGACCTGGTCCGCTATGCCGAGACGAATGGCTACGAGCGCGACGGCCCGAAACCTTTCGCCTGGCGCTATCGCGATTACGTCATCAAGAGCTTCAACGACGACAAGCCGTTCGACCGCTTCATCCTGGAACAGCTGGCGGGCGACGAATTGGATCGCGACAACCCGGAGGCCATCATCGGCACGGGCTACTATCGCTTGGGCCTGTGGGATGACGAACCGGCGGACCCGCTGCAATCGCGCTACGACGAGTTCGACGATTGGGTGGCGACGACGTGCCAGGTGTTCCTCGGCATGACGATGAATTGTGCCCGTTGTCATGAGCACAAGATCGACCCCATCCCGCAAGCCGATTATTACCGAATGCTGGCCTTCTTCCAGGACGTGCAACATTTCAGCAACAGTCGGGACACCCGCTCCAGCTTCAACCTGACGGACATCTCGCCGCCCGAGAAGCGCCGGAGTTACGAGGCGGAGTTGCAGCGGCGTGAGGCGGAGAAGGAGCGGATCACGCGGGAGATGACGCAGTTGGAGGACGAGGCGATCCGTCGGATGCCCGCGGAGGATCAGCGTGCCGCCGAGGGAATCGATCGCCCCGCCGTGGTGGCGAAGTTGAAGGAGTACTTCACCAAGGAAGAGAATCAGAAGTACACGCAATTAAAGCGGGAGTTGAATCGGCTGCGCTCGTTGCCGGAGATCCCGCGGGAGTTGGCCCTGTCGGTGAACAACTGTTTGGTGCAGGTGCCCGACACCTTCGTCATGCAGCGGGGGAATCCGCATGCCCCGGGTGCGAAGGTGGAGCCGGGCTTCCCGGAAGTGCTCGGCTTCCCCGATCCGCAGATTCCGCCTCCGCCGCCGGGAGCGCGGAGTAGCGGTCGTCGGTTGGTCCTGGCGAAATGGATTGCCTCGCCGCAGAATCCATTGACGGCCCGAGTGTTAGCCAATCGCCTCTGGCAGCACCATTTCGGCCGCGGAATTGTCGCCACGCCGAACGATTTCGGTAAGTTCGGCACCCCGCCGACCCACCCCGAGTTGCTGGATTGGCTCGCCTGCGAACTGATCGAGCGGGGCTGGAAGCTGAAGCCCATGCATCGACTCATCATGACCTCGCAAGCGTATCGGCAGTCGTCTCGTGGCAACGACGAGGGATTGCTCAAAGATCCCTCGAACCAGTGGTTCTGGCGCTTCAACATGCGTCGCCTCTCGGCTGAGGAAGTTCGTGATTCGCTGTTGATGGTGAGCGGGCAACTCAACCTGAAAGCGGGCGGACCGAGCGTGTATCCGAAGATCCCCAAGGAAGTGCTGGCGGGGCAGTCGCGACCGGGTGAGGGTTGGCCCGTCTCGCCGCCGCAAGAGGCCAACCGACGCTCCATCTACGTGGGCGTCAAACGGTCGCTGCAACTGCCCATCTTGGCCCAGCACGATCAAGCCGACACCGATTCCAGTTGCCCGGTACGCTACACGACCACCGTGCCGACGCAAGCGCTAGGCCTGGTCAATAGCGAATTCGCCCAAGAGACCGCGGCAGCCTTGGCGGCCCGGTTGCGGAAAGACCGTCCTGAGGATCTGTCGGCGCAGGTGCGCTGGGCCATCCGCCTGACGACCGGCCGCCTGCCCGACGAACAGGAAGTGGCCGAAGACGTCGCCTTCATCGCCGAGTTGCAGCGGATCTCGCCGAAGGCCGACGCCCTGCAACAGTATTGTTTGATGATTTTGAATACGAACGAGTTCGTGTATCTCGATTGAGGGAGTGGCCATGAGCGGCGAACGTCAATTTTGTCGTCGGACGCGGCGGGAATTCCTGTGGGAAGCCGGTGCGGGCTTCGGGGCAGCCGCGTTGACATCGCTTCTTTCGGCCGACGGCTTCTTCGACAAGTTGCACGCGGCGGAGAAGTTCGCCAGCCCCTTGGCCCCCCGCCGACCGCATTACACCGGCCCGGCCAAAGCGTGCATTTTCATCTTCTGCTACGGCGGGCCGAGCCACATCGACACCTTCGACTACAAGCCCAAGCTGTACGACCTGGATGGCAAAACCATCCCGATCAAAACCTTCGGTCGGGCGGGGAAACGGAACGAAGGGCGTGTGGTCGGCCCGAAATGGAAGTTCCGGCCCTATGGCCAATGCGGGAAGTATGTCAGCGACTTGTTTCCGCACATCGGCACCTGCGTGGACGACATCGCCTTTTTGCATGGCATGTACGCCGAGTCGCCCATCCACGGGTCGGCCATGCTCATGATGAATTCCGGCCGCTTGCTCAGCGGCAGCCCCTCGCTGGGGTCGTGGATCACCTACGGCCTGGGCAGCGAGAACGAAAACCTACCCGGCTTCGTCGTCATGCTGGACAAGACCGGCGGGCCGATCAGCGGTCCGAAAAACTGGTCGAGCGGCTACATGCCGGCAGCCTACCAAGGCGTCGTCATTCGCGCCGACGACACGCCGATCTACAACCTGGAGCGGCCTGCGGGAATGAGCGAAGCCGCCCAACGCAAACTCCTCGATCGTCTGCGGGAGAAGAACGAGGCGCATCTGTCGGCTCGACCCGACAACTCCGAATTGGCCGCGCGGATCGCCAGCTATGAGATGGCCTTCAACATGCAGAAGCACGCCCCCGAGGCGGTCGACTTCTCGCAGGAAACCAAAGAGACGCTGGCCCTTTATGGCATCGACGGTTCGCGCACGGAAGACTTCGGCCGAAAGTGCCTGCTTGCCCGACGGCTGGTCGAGCGCGGCGTCCGCTTCGTGCAGATCTATTCCGGCGGTGCTCACAACGACGACAACTGGGATGCCCACACCGACATCGTCAAGAATCACAGCAAACATGCCGGAGACATCGACAAGCCCGTCGCGGCTCTGCTGAAAGACTTGAAACGTCGCGGCTTGCTCGATTCCACGATTGTCATCTGGGGCGGCGAGTTCGGCCGGCAACCCACCGCCGAGTATGCCCAAGGCACCGGCCGTGACCACAACAGCTACGGTTTCACGATGTGGCTGGCTGGCGGCGGCGTCAAAGGCGGTGTCAGCGTGGGGGCCACCGACGAACTCGGCAACAATGCCGTGGAAGACCGCTTCCACGTCAAGCACCTGCACGCCACCGTCTTGCACCTGATGGGCTTGGACCCGAATCGGTTGAGCTACTTCTACGGCGGGTTGAACCAACGGCTTGTCGGTGTCGAGGGGGCCGACCCGATCCACAAGATCGTCGCTTGATCGACAGACAACGCCGTGATCTAACAACCCCCCCCCGTCGTGCTGTCGAAAACTCGGCAGCTCGACGGGGTGGGGTCAACGCTTTTGAATCAACTGGTCTTCCCGCACGACCTGGATCGGCACGGCGGATCTCTTCTCGAATGATTTGAGCTTTTTCTCGAACGCATCCAAGGTACGTCGGGCCGCGGCTAGGTTGGACTTGCTTCCCACTAGCAACCATCGATGGTTGTCCACATCCGCCGTGACGTGCTCCAGCACGGCCGACACGGCCTGCGATTTTCCGGCGACCACCGTCAGCCGCACGTCGATCCCAGCCACATGTTCACCAGAAACCGCCATGCTGATAATCGCCTCGCTGCTGGCAAGGGGCGTCAGCGGGAGGGTGGCCAGGCCCAACATGCCCCGGGTCATTCTTCCGAGCATGCCGAGGACTTTGGCGAACGGATCCTCCTGGATTTCGATCAGGGCAATGGCGTAGTGTGTCTTTTCGTTTCCGGGCAATTTCCTGGCCACGGCTGTCCGAGCGGCCTCGAGTTGTTCCGCCGTAAGCTCCGCTCGCGGTTGCGCCTCGGCACTTCGGGTGGCCCCGATCCACAGCGAGAAAAACGCCACCCACGGCATCAGATGGCGATACCGAAAGGACACCATCGAAACGCTCCGATCGAACCAGGAGGTTCAATTCATACTACCCCCAAATATCGGTCGGTGTTTCAGATCGGAGGTGCCCGACATCTCGGCCTTCCCTCATATGCGGTCGGGGACGGCACTCTGGCTGCTCGGGGCCGCTCTCCGATTGATCCTCTTTGAGCCGCGGGCTACACTGCCTGCCAACGCTGTCAGACGCCGGTCCTTCCTCGATGGGGGCGAACGATGGAACTAGGTTTTGTGAGTGCGATTTTCCCGGATCTGTCGCTGGAAGAAGTGTTGCAATTTGCCGCCGAGGAAGGCTTCCTTTGCGTGGAAGTCATGTGCTGGCCCCCGGGCAAGGCCGATCGGCGCTATGCGGGTGTCACGCATCTGGACGTGACGGCATTCACCGACCGGGACGCCGAGTCCATTCGCCAGCTCATGGATGCCCACGGCGTGTTCATTAGCGGTCTCGGTTATTATCCCAACCCGCTCCACCCCGATCCGGAGCATCGGCGGATGGTCGTCGGGCATCTGTTGAAGGTGATCGACGCGGCGAAGAAAATCGGCATCCCGGTGGTCAACACCTTCATCGGCCGGGACCACACGAAGTCGGTGGACGAGAACTGGCCAGTACTCCTCGAGACGTGGAAGCCGATCGTCGAAGCGGCTGAGAAAGCCGACATCCACATCGGCATCGAGAATTGCCCGATGATTTTCAGCAACGACGAGTGGCCCGGCGGGAAGAACATCGCCACTTCGCCGGCCATCTGGCGGCGGCTCTTCGCCGACCTGAATAGCAGCCGTATCGGGCTCAACATCGACCCTTCGCACCTGGTGTGGCAACACATCGATGCGGCCCGGTGCTTGCGCGAGTTCGGCTCCCGGATCGTCCACGTCCATGCGAAGGACACCCGCATCGACCATGACAAGCTTTACGAGGTCGGTATCATGGGACTCGGTTGGCGCACGCCGAAGCTGCCCGGCCTGGGCGATGTCGATTGGACGCACTTCTTCAGCGCCCTGACCGATACAGGCTACGACGGGCCGGTGTGCATCGAAGTGGAAGACCGGGCGTATGAGAAGTCGTTGGAGGATCGGAAGCGCTCGCTGCGCCAGAGCCGCAACTTCCTCAACCAGTTCGTGAGTTTCTGAGGGGGAATTGGTCAGCCGCGGCGTGGCGGGTGGTGTAGAATGACGCTACGCTTCCATCCTCCCGCCTGAGGTTCGAGCATGCCCCGAGTCGTGACGATGTTGGCTAGGTTGGTGTCGGCTCCGGCAACGGTTTTGGGCACTCTGGCACTCACGTTGACGACGGCGTCTCCGGCCGTCGGAGCCGAGCCGACGGTCGACTTCAACCGCGATGTTCGTCCCATCCTGTCGGACAATTGCTTCCGCTGTCATGGTCCGGATGAGAAGGAACGGAAGGCGGAGTTGCGGCTGGACGTTCGGGAGTCGGCCGTGGGTCAGGAGGTCATCGTCCCGGGGAAAAGCGGGGAGAGCGAGTTGCTGCGGCGGATCACGGCGAGGGAGGCGAGCCAGCGGATGCCCCCGCCCTCGACCGGCAAGCAACTGAGCGAAGCACAAATCGAGACACTTCGGCGATGGATCGACGAGGGAGCCTCGTATGCCAAGCACTGGGCCTTCGTGCCGCCCAAGCGGCCTGCGGGGGGGTCGATCGATGAGTTCATTCGCCGAAAACTGGAAGCGGTTGGCCTGACCATGTCACCCGAGGCCAGCCGAGAGCGATTGATCCGCCGGGTGACGCTCGACCTGACGGGTCTGCCGCCGACCTTGGCCGAGATCGATGCCTTTGTCCATGATCCATCGCCCGATGCCTACGAGAAGGTGGTCGATCGGCTGTTGAACTCGCCCCGTTACGGCGAGCGGATGGCCCTGGATTGGCTGGATGCCGCCCGCTTCGCCGACACCCACGGCTACCACATCGATAGCGGCCGGGACATGACCCGTTGGCGCGACTGGGTCATCGACGCGTTCAATCGCAACCTGCCATTCGACCAGTTCACCATCGAGCAGTTGGCCGGCGACCTCCTCCCGAATGCCACGGTCGAGCAGAAGATCGCCAGCGGCTTCAACCGCAATCACATGATCAACTTTGAAGGCGGCGCCATCCCGGAGGAGTATCACACAGCCTACATCGTCGATCGAGTGAACACCACGGCCACGGTCTGGTTGGGTTTGTCGCTGGCCTGCGCCCAATGCCACGATCACAAGTACGACCCGTTCACGCAGAAGGACTACTATCGCCTCTATGCGTTCTTCCACAATGTTCCGGAGAACGGCTTGGACGGCTCCCGCGGCAACGCCGCCCCGCTCCTCCGCTTCCCCACGCCGGAACAACAGCGCGAACTGGACCGCTTGGCGGAAGAAATCGCTCGCTGGCAGAAGCTGGAGAAATGGCCCTTCTTGGCCAAGTGGGCGAAATCACAGCAGGCTCCCCTGCAACAGCAGCGGGACAAGCTGGAGCGGCAAGTGCCCACCACCATGGTCATGCAGGAGATGCCCCGGCCACGCGACACCTTCATCCTCATCCGCGGAGCGTATGACAAGAAGGGGGAGAAGGTGACGGCAGGGCTGCCCGAGGCCTTGGTTGAACATCCGATCTCGACGGACCGCCCGTTGAATCGGCTCGATCTCGCCCGTTGGATCGTCTCCGAAGAGAACCCGCTGACCGCCCGGGTGATCGTCAATCGTTATTGGCAGATGTTTTTCGGGACGGGTTTAGTCAAGACGTCGGAAGATTTTGGTACCCAAGGCGAATACCCTTCGCACCCCGAATTGTTGGATTGGCTTGCCGTCGAATTTCGCGAGTCGGGCTGGGACGTGAAGCGGCTGGTGAAAATGATCGTGATGTCGGCGGCGTATCGGCAGGATTCTCGAGTTCGGCCCGAGCACCTGCAAAAGGACCCGGAAAACCGGCTGCTCGCCCGGGCCTCCCGCTTACGTTTGCAAGCGGAGTTCATCCGAGATCAGGCGCTGGCGGTCAGTGGGCTGCTGAACGGCGAGATCGGGGGAAGGAGCGTCTTCCCATATCAGCCGCCGGGGCTCTGGGAGGAACTGATGTCCCGGGCCGACGGGGCGAATTGGACGGCCCAAACCTACACCCCCAGCCACGGGAAAGATCTTTACCGCCGAACGATGTACACCTTCTGGAAGCGGACCTGCCCGCCGCCCACCTTGGCAACCTTCGACGCCCCGGACCGCGAAGTCTGCACGGTGCGACGGCCCCGGACCAACACCCCGCTGCAAGCGCTGATCTTGATGAACGACCCGACCTACGTCGAGGCTTCCCGGAAGTTGGCCGAGCGCCTTTTGCGTGAAGCCGACTCGACCGACGAGCGGATTCGCCTCGCCTTCCGCCTGTGCACGGGTCGGCTTCCGAACGAGCAAGAATTCAGTATCCTCCAACGGTTGTTCGAGGATCGACGGACGAAATATCGGCAGGACCGAGAGGCAGCCCTGAAACTGTTGTCGGTCGGCGAATCGCCCCGGGACGAGGCCTTGCCGTTCGAGGAATTGGCAGCGTGGAGCTCGCTTGCCAGCGTCATACTGAACCTGGACGAAACCATCACACGGAACTAGGCACGACCTCTGGCGACCGGGGATCGACCCTGGAGGGAGCGGCGAATGAATCCCGTGACCGAGTATGCGGCGTTGATGACGCGGCGGCACTTCTTTGGCCGGACGGCAACCGGCATCGGCGTGGCCGCGCTGGCCTCGCTGTTGAATGGCGAGAAGGCCATCGCCTCGCCCCATTTCGCCCCCCGGGCCAAGCGAGTGATTTACCTGTTCATGTCCGGCGGGCCATCCCACATCGACTTGTTCGACTTCAAGCCGAAATTGGCGGAATTGAACGGCACGGAACTGCCCGATTCGGTTCGCATGGGGCAACGCATCACCGGGATGACAGCCTATCAGGGCAAATTCCCGTGTGCCGCCTCGATCTTCAAGTTCCGGCAGCATGGCCAGAGCGGCACCTGGGTGAGCGAACTGTTGCCCAATATCGCCCGAGTCATCGATCATTGCGCCGTCGTCAAGTCGATGCACACCGAGGCGATCAATCACGATCCGGCGACGACGTACATCCAGACGGGCAGCCAGCAGCCGGGCCGACCCAGCTTGGGGGCATGGCTCAGCTACGGCATCGGCAGCGAATCGAAAAACCTGCCCGCCTTCATCGTCATGATCTCGCAAGGCTCAGGCAACAAGACCGACCAGCCCATCTTCTCCCGGTTGTGGGGAGCGGGATTCCTGCCCAGCCAGCATCAGGGCGTTCGCTTCCGTTCCGGGGCCGACCCCGTGCTGTATCTCTCGAATCCCCCCGGGATCGACACCGCGGATCGGCGAGCCATGCTCGATGCCGCCGGGCAATTGAATCAACTGGCGGCTCAGAGTTTCGGCGATCCCGAGATCAACACCCGAATTGCCCAATACGAAATGGCCTTCCGCATGCAGGCTTCGGTGCCCGAGCTGACCGACCTGTCGCGTGAAGATCGCCGGACGATCGAAATGTACGGCATCAAGGACGATGGGGTCGATGGCGGATTCGCCCGAAACTGCCTGCTGGCCCGACGGATGATCGAACGCGGCGTCCGTTTCGTCCAACTCATGCACCGCGGCTGGGACCAGCACAGCGACCTGCCCAAGCAGATCCGCGGTCAATGCTCCGACGTGGACCGACCGACGGCGGCCCTGATCGCCGACTTGAAGCAGCGCGGCCTGCTGGACGAGACGCTGGTCATATGGGGCGGCGAATTCGGGCGAACGGTTTATAGCCAGGGGGCGCTGACTAAGGATAACTACGGTCGGGATCACCACGGCCGATGCTTCTCGATGCTGCTTGCCGGCGGCGGAATCAAGCCGGGCATCACCTACGGCGAAACCGACGATTATTGCTACAACATCGTGCGCGATCCGGTCCACATCCACGACTACAATGCGACGATCTTGCACCTGTTGGGCATTGACCACACCCGGTTGACGTATCGGTTCATGGGGCGCGACTTCCGCCTGACCGACGTTCATGGCGAAGTTGTGCACGGGTTGCTGGCGTGACGAGGCAGGGTGCTCGGTGTTCGTTGCTTCCCGTGCTTTACTTACTTGACTTGCTTTCCGTGCTTTCCTTGGTCACTTCTCCGCCAGGAGAGTGCACGCCGGCTCATCTGAATGCTGCGTGACGGGTCGTGAAACACACGCTGCCTTTGTCGGGGGAGAATTGGGCATGTCGCTAGCCGGTCGGGTGGTGGCCTTGGCCGAAGGACGACAACTCGAAGAGCTGGCGCAACTTCTCGCAAAAGAGCAGGCCGTCGTCCTGCGCTGCCCCATGATCGGCATCCGCGACAACCCCGACGAGGGTCATGTCGTCTCGTGGCTGCACGACTTGATCTCTGGGCAGTTCTCCTTGGTGATCCTCCTGACCGGCGAGGGACTCAGGCGGCTGACGGGTTTCGCCGCACGGCGGGGCATCCAAGACCGCATGGTGCATGCCCTCGGTCAAACCCGCCTACTCGTCCGCGGACCCAAGCCCATTCAGGCGCTGCGTGAATTGGGGCTGAAGCCGACGTGGACGGCGGCGAAGCCCACCACGGAAGGCGTCCTGGACGTGTTACGAACCATCCCGCTGGAGGGAGTGACCGTCGGCGTGCAGTTGTATGACCAGGCAAACGACACTTTGGAGCGGTTCTTAACGCAGTCGGGGGCACGGCCTGCCTGTGTCTTGCCGTATGTCTACGCCCCGGCGGCGGAGACCGAACAGGTCGCACAACTTTTACAGCGGATCAACGAGGGGACCGTGGATGCCATCGTTTTTACCAGCGCCCCGCAGGTGGAGAGGCTGTACGCGGTGATGGCCGAGCGGCATCTCGCGGTGGATTGGTCGAAGACGCGAGTTGCAGCCGTCGGGCCGGTCGTGGCCGAGGCCCTGCGCCGCCACGACGCTCCCGTCCACGTCTGCCCCGAGCAGGGCTTTCAGATGAAAAACCTGGTACATCACCTCCGCAATTCTTTCCGCGTGAGCTAGATTTGGGTAAGCGCACCGATGCGCCCCGACCGGGACGTTCCCGGAATCCAACCCAACCGAGATCCGCTCGCGGCAAGCCCTGGTTGTCCCAATGCTCGGGAACAAGGTTCGACCATCCAGGAAGGGGCGGGCATTAACCTAAGCGGGGGGACGTGTCATGACCGAGGCCACGCGAATCCTGCTTTGGGACTCGCAGCCCCATGATCGGGCGCGAATCATGGCGGCGCTGGGGCTGTACCTGGA
>JAOAAM010000520.1 GCA_026418875.1 Gemmataceae bacterium
CCTCGGGCCACTCGGCTCGCGGCAGGTCTTCTCCAGTCCCACTCTAGCCGATACCGATGGCGACGGGCTGGGCGACTTTGAGGAGGCGCCGGGCACGCTCGTCCGTGATCGGGACGGGCTGATCACCCGCGCCACACGTTCCGGGCCAACGGACGTCGTGACCGACCCGCGCAACCGGGACACCGACAGCGATGGGGTGTCCGATTTCGATGAGGTGCGCGGCTACACCGTCGACCTTCGCAATCCGCTCGTACCTGACTTCACGCGCGGAAGAGTGCCCGATAGAACTTCCACCTTGTTTGATGTGGTCATCTTCAGTTTGCCGTTCCCCGGCTTCGACACGGGCACTCGAGTCCGGGTGTCCGCCACGGGCGGCGGTCTATCGGCCGACACCGACTACTTCATCCGGAAAGTCGGCGAATCTGGTGCCCACGCCTTTTACACCTCCCAGGCCGACGCCTTTGCCGACACGAATCGCGTTGACCTCACGGACACCATCAGGGCCGGGGTGACTGCCACCTTTGTGATTGGCCCGCCGACCACGATTACCGTCACGACCAACCCGGCCAATCCGGACACGGACATCGACTCCGTACCCGATGGTGTCGAGCGGCGGCTGGGGGGCAACCCTACCGACCCCAACGACCGGGACCTGTTTACCGATGATGACCGCGATGGACTCGCCAACATCGAGGAGATTGAAGGGTGGACCGTGACCTATCACTTGGTCAGCACGGACCCCCTGACCCAAGGGAGGGCGGTCACGATCCACGTCACCTCAGACCCCTTTAAGGCCGATACGGATGGCGACGGAATCCCCGACGGGGAGGAATGGCGGCTGCGCCTGAATCCTCGCAGTAACGACACCGACGGCGACGGGCTGACCGATTTCCGAGAGGTGCGCGGCTTCCAGCTCCGCGTCCTAGGGATTATCTGGACCAACCCCCTCGACGCCGACACCGACCACGACATGCGGTCGGATGGCGACGAGGCCGAGTTGGTCGATATTGAATCGAAGCGCTGGATCGTGCGGCCGGTCGGCAAGACGCCTTATCGCGTCTTCAGCCATCCGCTCGTGGCCGACGCCGACTTCGACGGCCTGGTCGATGGCCAGGAGTACAACTGGAACAATGGCCTGTTCCGCTCGGACCCGACCAAGGCGAATACCGACGGCGACAGCCGCAACGACGGGGAAGAGTGGCGTCTAGGGCTAAACCCACTGGTGGAAGACTTCCTGGTCACGGTGATCTACCGCAGTCTTCAGATTACCAGTGATGGCGATGCCGGCAACAGCGCGGGCGAATTCCGCTGGGTGTTCGATGTCCGCTTGCCCTCCGATTCGTCCGTGACCGGCTTGGCCAACAACACGACGCGGGTCCATGCTTTTGACCAGCTCCTGTCGATCCTGCCGGACTACAATGGTGACCGGACCCGCAGCCTCGCGAGCGGTTTTGGGGGGGTGGTGCAGATTCGGGATGATGTCAACAATCTGCTCGACCTCTCGCGGTATTTGCCGTTAGCTCAGCGCTCGATCACGTTCAGCGTGGCCACGAACCAACGGTTCGCCCTCGAAGGAGAGATTCGAGAACTCGATGTCAATGACCACGTTAAGGTCAACTTCGGCGGGCTAGAAGGAGTGAAGGCCACCAAGGAGAGCGGCGAAAAGGTCCTCGGGGTCTTCGAGGGATCGAACCTGGCCCGGGGTTCGATCACCGAGTTGACGTTCACGTTTACCTCGGCCGACAACTTCATTGACCGAGGCACCACCGACGGCGGAAAAATCGCCGGCCACGTGAAGGCGATGATCATTGTGAGTTAGTCGGGGCCACCGGTGACTTCGACTTGGACGCGGAACGGTCAGCTTCGCCAGACCTGAATGGCGGCTCGTTGAAGCCGTGCGAGCGGACCAAGCTGAGCCGGGACTGTCTGAGCCGGCCGGGCGAGCTCCGCGTGGCCGACGCCCATCGTCGATGCAGGCCATGACTCCCCAGTAGGTCGATTCGTTCGGCTTGGTCAAACTGGTTCAGCGGCATCTGAATCATCGAAGGAGAGCCAATGGTGTGGGTGGACGGGGGCTGAGAGGCCCCCTTCTGCCCGGCTCAGCGACAAGATCCACATTGCCGAGCGTCTCGTTCAAACAAAAACTTTCGACCGCTCGACCTTTGGCGGCCTGATCTGCAAACTCTTGCCGATCGGGCGGCTGAACGCTTTTCTGGCTCGGGCAAATGCGCCGCCACCGGGGCAGCCTCGCGCTCGGGCGCAATTCCGCGAGACGGCTGCTGAGTTTGACGAAGTGTTCGGCATCGGATAGCGAAGGAGCGTCGGGCGTTTCAAGCTTAGATGGTACGATTCGCTGCTCCTTCCCGCCCTCACCTCGGATTACCCACGAGCCGAGTAATCGCCTTCTTGACCTTTGGGTTGTTCGTTGTGCGTCAACCCACCGCCGCGGAGGAAGGTTCAACGCCCGAGCAACTCCTCACTGACGCCCAGACACATTTGAAGTCCATCGACGGGACACCGGGTTTCGCACCGGCGGCGTTTCCGGGCAAATGGCGGGCGGATTCTGGCTATGTTTTGCTGCACACAACCAAAC
>JAOAAM010000535.1 GCA_026418875.1 Gemmataceae bacterium
AGATGTGTATAAGAGACAGGCTATGGACACCGTCATCGAGGCCCGGCCCGAGGTTTTCAACCACAACCTCGAAACCGTGCCCCGGCTCTATCGACGGGTTCGCGGTCGGGCGGATTATCAGCGCAGCCTCGACCTGCTCGCTTATGTCAAGCAGCGCGATCCGTCGATCATCACCAAGACGGGGCTAATGCTCGGGTTGGGCGAGAGCATCGATGAATTGTTCGATGTGCTGGCGGATGCTCGAGCTGTCGGCTGCGACATCATCACCCTGGGCCAATACCTCGCCCCGACCTTGAAACACATTCCGGTCGCGCGGTATGTCCCCCCGAGCGAGTTCGACTCTCTGGCAGCGGCGGCCCGTCGCCTCGGCTTCTTGCAAGTCGTCGCTGGACCCTTCGTTCGCTCCAGTTACCATGCCGACGAGATGGAGCGACCGCATGCCCACGCCGATCCGAATGCCTGACCTCGGCGGCGGACCAGCTCGGTTGACGGTCTGGTATGCCGATCCCGGCGACCGTGTCCTCGAAGGGGAGCGAATCGTCGAAATTTTGAGCGAACGAGCAACGTTCGAGATCGTCGCACCGGCCACGGGGATTCTCGCCGAACGGCGTGTCTTTCCCAACGACCCGGTCGAGCCGGGGCAGATTCTGGGTCTGATCTCCGAGGACACACCGTGAGCACGTCGGACCGCCCCGCCCGTCGGCCCTTGTTCCTCGTTCTCGAAGGGATCGATGGTAGCGGAAAAACGACGCAGCAACAATTGCTCGCCGACTGGTTGCGGGACCAAGGCGAGTCGGTCACGTGCTGTCGAGACCCCGGCGACACCCCCCTGGGGCAGCAACTGCGAGAGATCCTGCTGCATTCCGCCGGCGACCTGCACCCGATGAGCGAAGCGCTGCTTTTCCTGGCGGCTCGGGCCGAATTGATCCGACAAGTGATTCGGCCAGCCCGAGAGCGCGGCGACTGGGTCGTGTGCGATCGGTTCTTGCTCTCCACAGTGGTTTACCAAGGTCATGCTGCCGCGGAGCGAATCGATCCCAACTGGCTGTGGTCCGTCGGACGCGAGGCCGCCTTTGGCCTGATGCCGGATCTCATCCTCCTGCTCGACTTGCCTCTCGAGGTTGCCATCCAACGTTCGCGGCGACAGGACCGCTTTGAGGCACGAGGGCGGGAATTCCAGGAGCGGGTCCGCCGCGGCTTTCTCATTGAAGCCGACCGACAGCCGGAGAGGATTCGGATCGTCGATGCCGAGGGTGGGCCGGACGAAGTGCAACGGCGAATCCGCGATGAGGTGGAGCGTGTCTTGGAGCGACATCCGCGGGCATGATCGGCTGGTGTCGCATTTTGCCGATCTGCTGCGCCAGCGACGATTTGGCCATGCTTACCTTTTCGTCGGACCGAAGGGCGTCGGGAAACGGCGGTTCGCCCAGCAGTTGGCTCGATGTTTGTTGTGCGAGTCGACCTCGGATCCGGCGGAGGCTTGCGGGCAATGCCCAGCATGCATGCAAGTGGAATCCGGCACGCACCCGGACTTGATCCAAGTGGGCCGCGCATCGGATAAACTCGAATTGTCCATCGACGTCATCCGGGAGGTGAGTAGTCGGCTTGCATTGAAGTCGGCACGCGGGGGCATGAAAGTCGCCATCATTGACGATGCCGACGACATGAAC
>JAOAAM010000629.1 GCA_026418875.1 Gemmataceae bacterium
AGATGTGTATAAGAGACAGGCCGTGTCTCGGCGGGATCCCGCGGTTGGAAGCCAATCCCCTCGAGCACTTCGGCCCGCGCAAGATCCGGGGTAATGATCGGTGTGTAACCCTCGGAAATGAGTTTCTGGACAGCGTACTGGATCAGGGCCAACTCCAGAAGCACGGCCTCGTTTTTCAAGAAGTAAAACTTCTGCCCGGTCACCGAAGCGCCCGCCTCGAAATCGACGAGATCAAGTGACTCGGCCAAGGCAACATGGTCTTTGGGCGTGAAGTCGAATCGAGGCGGCTCACCCCACCGACGAATCACTCGATTCCCCGATGGATCGACACTCACCGGGGCATCGGGATGGGTCATGTTGGGCAACAGAAGCAGTGCCTGGTGAAGATCAGTCTCGACACGGTCAAGTTCACGGCTCAGTTGCGCTGCCTGCTCCTTCAATTCGCGTCCTTCGGCGACAAGCGACTGCTTCTTTGCAGGGTCCGACTCCTTGGGGATTGTTTTGGCGACCTCGTTTTGTCGCTGTTGCAATTTCTGCAAGTCGTTGACGAGCCGTTTTCGCTCGTCGTCCAGGGCGACAACGCGATCCACGTCGGCTTTGACACCTCGGTTTGCGACGTTGGCGCGTACTTTGTCGAGATTTTCACGGATGAAATGAATGTCGAGCATGGCCGAATCCGTCCTGGAAGAAGAGTCTGCACCAAGAACTGGGGTCAAGGCGGTGGCGATCGTTGTCGATCACGGCCGCTGCGACAGTGGAATGTAAGGTTGATTCCGCTTCCCCACGTATTCTTGTTCGGGCCGGAAAATCCGGTTGTTTTGCAATTGCTCCAACCAATGGGCCAGCCAACCCGCGGACCGGGCGATGGCAAAAATCGGGGTGAATAGGTCGGTCGGCAGGCCGAGTGCCTGGTAGACCGTGCCCGAATAAAAATCAACGTTGGGGTAGACGCCCTTCGGGCCATAAATCGGCTCCGCGACCTTCTCCAACTCCACCGCCACATCGTAGAGTTGCGGCCGGCCGGATTCGACGAAGACCTTTTCCGCGAGTTGCTGCAATACGGTCGCCCGCGGGTCCTTCACCTTGTAGACACGGTGGCCCATTCCCATGATCTTGAATTTCGGATCGGCGGCTCGCTTCTGCTCCAACCACGGCTTGACATTTTCCACAGTGCCGATTTCCTGGAGCATCTCAAGCGCCTCCTGATTCGCCCCGCCATGCAATGGCCCGGTGAGTGTGCCGATGGCTGCGCTGATGACAGAGAACGGACTCGACAAAGTGGAAGCCGTCACCCGGCCCGAAAAGGTCGAGGCGTTCATGGAATGCTCGGCATGCAGGATCAAGCATGCGTCCAAGACCTTGCGGACGGCGGGGGTCGGTTCCCGCTCGAACAGCATCCAATAGAAGTTCGCCGCATGATCCAGGTCGTCGCGTGGCGGAATGGCATCGTCGCCGAAGCGCAAGCGATGGAACGCCGCCACGATCGTCGGCATTTTCGCCAAAATGCGAATCACGGACAGCCAGTTGCTTTGCTCGTTGCGTACATCCCGGGCCGGATAAAACATGCCCAACGCTGCGACACCCGCCTGCAAGGCATCCATCGGGTGCCCCGTCTCGGGCAAGGTTTTGATCAAGTCTCGAAGCTTGTACTTCAGCCGGCGGTGTTGCCGCAATTCAGCGTCGAAATCGGCAAGTTGGCGTTGCGTTGGCAGGTCGCCCTTGAGCAGCAGCCAGGCAACCTCCTCGAACGAGCTCTCCAGTGCCAGGGTCTCCACGGCGATGCCGCGGTACTCCAGTCGGGCATTCTTCCCATCGATGAAACTGATGGCCGACTTCGCAACCGGCACATCCTCCAGCCCGGGCCGAATCTCTAGCTGGCTCATGAATTCTCCACGCAACTCGCTCTATCTCGATGAGGGGACCCCGGCGGGCAGCAACCGTGATTGAATTACATCCCGGACAGAAACTCGGCTAGCGGAATTCCTAGCCCGAAACCCGAAGTTGCCGGGCCGACGGCTTCGCCTAACGGCTCGGGGAGCATCGAGCCGCTGCTCGGAAATCGCGGGAGGGATTCTGCCAACGAAATCGTCGATGCCCCTGTACAAGGGTTCGCGACCGAGCTGATGATCCCTCCGCAAGACATTCATGCCAGTCGGCGACTCTCCCGTTCCAGACCCTCATGCAAAAATGCAATGGCTCTTGGAGCCATCGCATCGAAATAGGTCCAGGAATGGCCGCCGGAACGAGTCGAAAGATCGCACTGATGGGCAATCCCCAGAGCGGCTAGTTTCTCCCGCAGCCGGTCGCAGCCACGCCACCACGGATCCACGGGATCGGCTGCGAAGAAAATGTGGGTCGGGTACTCATAAGGGTTGATGTGCATCGGAGCCGTATCCTGACGACACTCTTCCTTGCTGCGGTACATCTCGTCGATCGCCAGCCCGGACCAGTACAGCTCGTGGTATTCGATGGACGGAGCGATTGCCGCGACGGCCGGAAAAACCCGAGGGTGCTTGAAGGCAAGGCGCAGTGCCCCCTGCCCGCCCATGTCCACCCCGAGCAAACCCAGACGACGCGGCGGAATGTTCCAATTCGATTCGACCCACGGGATGACCGATTTCAGAATGAACTCCTCCGGGGTGACGTGATCGTCGAACTCGGGGCAAATTCGATCCGACCACCAGCATCGGCCCCCTCGTGGACTGACGCAGGCCAATCCTCGTGCGGCAAAAAGCTCAGCCCACCCGGGCCTTTGCGATGGCGACTCGCCGAGGAACGAATGCAGATAGATGACCGCGAATCGTGGGGATGCTTCCGTCGGCACGAACAGGTCAACAGCTTTGCCTGCGATGGCAAGCGATTGACAATTCGGTGTTGATGAATTGGTTCGTGCAACCATTCCATCAGGCCGTCTGGTGAATACGCTTTAAGTATGCAATGGCGAGCCTGGGCACAGCTCCTTCGATTACCCAATCTTCCTACGGCCGTGTCGGATGCTTTGCTCGGCACGATCGCCGCCGAGACCATTGTTTCCCACCCCGGGCCATCCGCCGCATTAATTGTCGCCTCTGCCGCCCTGTACAGTGCAGGGA
>JAOAAM010000668.1 GCA_026418875.1 Gemmataceae bacterium
CCTCGGCCCCGTGTGTCGGCTTCGACAGGGATCGCGACGGGATAGGACCCCGCCGCGACTCCGTCTGTGGGGGCCTCGGTGGCACCGTGCAAAACGCCGGTTTCCGGATCGATCAGGATCGCCTGGTAGCCGCCGCCGTTCATCCGCACTCGCTCGACTCGATGGCCCCGACGTCGCAATTCATTCACGACACTGTCGGGAATTCCCGGCTCTGCCATGACGACCCCTGCACCGTCGGCCGGCCGACCGGTCGGTGTCGGATGGCCACGATGCTCAATCCTGGGTGCCTCGCCGGCCGCTTGCAAGTTCATCTTGAAGTCGATGAGATTGACCAAAATCTGAACATGTCCCTGGGGTTGCATGTCGCCGCCCATCACGCCAAACACAAGCCACGGTTTGCCATTCTTCAAGGCCATTGCCGGGATGATCGTGTGGAAGGGGCGTTTCCTCGGCTCAAGCCGGTTCGGGTGACGCTCGTCCAAGGCGAACGATGTGCCGCGGTTTTGAAGGGCAAAGCCGAGTTCCGGCGGCGTGTTTCCCGAGCCGAAGCCGTGATAGTTGCTTTGAATCAATGACACGCAGTTTCGATCCTTGTCTACGACGCACAAGTAGGTCGTATCGGCCTGTCCCAGCTTTGGATCGCCCGGTTCCACATCGGTCATCGCTTGATCCATGCGGATGAGGCGACGCCGAGTTTCGGCGTACTGCTTCGAGATGAGCGTCGAGACCGGGACTCTTTCAAACTCGGGATCGGCGTAATGCCTCGCCCGATCGGCGTAAGCGAGCTTCTTCGCCTCGATGAACAAGTGCCAATAATCCGCAGACTCCGGGCCGTACTTCGCCAGCGGATCGCCTTCGAGGATGTTCAACATTTGCAACACGGCAATGCCCTGGCCATTGGGGGGCAGTTCATACACGGTCACGCCCCGGTACTCCGTGCTGACCGGATCGACCCAAGTGGAGGAGTGCTGGGCCAGGTCATCAGCCGAGAGCAAGCCGCCCACCTTCCGGGAGTACTCGACTAACTGCTGAGCGATGCGGCCGCGGTAGAAAGCATCGCGGCCATTTCGGGCCAACTCGCGGTAGGTCTCCGCCAGAGCGCGGTTTTTGAAAATCTGTCCCAGGCGCGGGACTTCGCCATCGATCAAGTACACCTTGGAGGATCCCTCGTCGGCGGCGAGTTTACGTCGAGACGAACGCCAATAGCCCGCAATGATCTCGGGCACAGGCACGCCGGATTCCGCATAGTCGATGGACGGCTGAAGTAGCTCGGCAAGATTCCGAGTGCCAAAACGCTGGAGCAATTCATGCCAACCATCAACACATCCGGGCACGCTCCAGCTGAGCGGCCCAAGTTCGGGAATTTCTTTGAATTGTCGCTGGGCGAAGAACTCTCGCGTGGCCGCCGCCGGGGAGCGGCCCGAGGCATTCAGGCCATACAGTCTTTGCGTCTTGGCGTCCCAGACGATGGCGAACAAGTCGCCGCCGATGCCGCACGACATCGGCTCCATCAGACCGAGAGCGGCGTTGACGGCGATGGCCGCATCGACGGCGTTCCCGCCACGCTTCAAAACATCCAACCCGATTTGCGTAGCCAAAGGGTGGGCACTACACACCATGCCCTGCGACGCGATGGCCACCGATCGCCCGGCCTGGCCCGCGGGCGGCAACGATCGCTGGGCTGCAGCATCATCTTCCCATAGCAACGGCAGGGTGACCGCAGAAATCAGTGCAAACCGCGACATAGGCGACCTCCCGACATTCACGATTCATTCAAACTCGGCGGAGTGGCAAGCGGGGGCAAGAACCGGTCTGGACAAAACGCCCCTGCCACGTTATCCCCCCGCAGGCGCTGAGACAATCATTGGATGTTTGAGGCCGGGGGGCAACCATGTGTCGGCGCTGGTGGCTGAGTTGTTTGATCGTCTCGCTTGCGCTTGGGTGTGCTCAAGTGCGGCTCGTCGAGAAGCATGCCACGGGAGGCGGAGTCATCGCCATCCCCGCTCATGCCGCGCTCGGTTCCAATCGACATCGACGCAAAGCGGAAAAACTCATGGAGCAGATGTGCCCCGGCGGCTACGTCATCGACCATGAGCAAGAGGTGATCACCGGACAAGTGACGCACACCAACACGAACGTGAATCGCAGTGGGGTGCCCTTGTTGTCGGCGTTCGGTCTCGGGCCGACGTTCGAGGATCATCAGTCCACGGTCAGCACGGAAGATATGAAGGAGTGGCGGATCTGGTTCCGGCCGAAAGATGCCCCGCCGCCGGAAAACTTGCCCATCCGCGCGACCGCAGCGGGTGGTTCGACGAAAAAGCCGGAAGGCGTCGCCCCGGCTGCTCATCAAGCCCCGGCACCCAAGAAATGACGCCATCGGCAGCCGCGGTGCCGTTCGGGGGCCAACGCTCTCACTGCTCCTTGCCGCGATCGATCCGCACGGCGACGCGCATGTTGATCAAAAGAGGTGCCTTGTTGTCCGCGTCCAAGCGAATGATGCACTCGCGAGTCCGAGTGTCACTGAAGGTGGCGGGGTCGAGCGTGTTGGATCGACGGCGTTGCATGTAGCTGGCAAGGCGTTCGACTCGCCCAGTCACGGTGATCTTGCCGCTGGCGGTCTGCCGCGTCATCACTGCTCGCATCCCCGGCTGAACGAGCAAGGCATTCTCCTCGTCGATCTCAGCGCGAACAATGAGGTCCCCTTTGGGGCAGAAGACGAGCGCCCGCGAGGCGTTCCCATCCGCCGGCGGCAGCGGGGCCGGTCCGCCGACTTGATAATTGATGTCGAATACCTGCCCGTCCACGGGGGCACGGATCACGTAAGCATCGAGCGCTTCCCGTGCCGAGCGCAGCTTCAACTCCGCTTCCTTGATCGCCTCTTCATGCTCGGTCAGTTTGATCTGCGGGTCGATTTCTTGCAATTTTTCGAGCGCAGCCTTCGCGGTATCCACGGCCTTGCGCGCCATCAACATTTGCGCTTCGGCTTGCATGAGTTGCGCTTCGCCTTGCACCGAAGTCCCGGCGTATTTTTTGGCGACCTCATATTGCTTCCGCGCTGACTCCAGTTGGACGTTCGCCGTCTCAAGTGCCCCGCGAGCTTGAACCACCTTCAGTTCGTGCTCGGCGATCAACTTCTGGGCTTTGTCCTTGGCATCCTGCAAGGCAGCTCGTGAACGCACCAATGCTTGCTCGGCTTCCTTTAAACTGTTCCGAGCCTGCGTATCGTCCAACTTGACAAGCGGCTGACCTGCTTTGACTTCCTCGTACTCGTTCACGCAGATTTCTACGACTTTGCCGAATGGCACCGCCGGGACGAGGTTGCGCACGCCGGTCAGGACATCGACCACCCCCGACGCATGGACGCTGGCCGCCTCGAGCGGTGCCTGGACCAGCAGGCGATCTTCCGAGGGATCATCAGGCCGGACCGCCTTCATGGAGCCAGCCACGGTTCCCAAGAGCACGGCCACCAGAAGAACTAAAAACAACCCGGCGGTTCGCTTCACTCGTGCCATGACCAACTCCCCCTCGAAGGTACCGATGGACCGAGTGCCGCTTCCATGACGGCGGAGACTAACGGATGTTATAAACCGGATCGGTCTGTTGCAGCGACCGCAAGGCCAACAGCCCAGAACCAATCGCCATGGCCATCGTAACCAACCCAGCGGGGACCACGATCAGCCAATGCAACCGGACCTGAGTTCCGACGGCGGTCGCGGCCGAGGACATCAACAACGTCACCGGGGCCGCCACCAGCAGTCCGCCCAAACCCACCCAGAATGACTGGGCCAACACCGACAATTTCAACCGCCAACGGGGAATTCCCATCGCCCGCAGGGTGGCGTATTCCCGTTGCGATGCCGCCGTGGCAGCGTATAGCGTCTGGCTAGTAACCACCGCGCCGACCAACAACCCAAGCAACGCGGTGAACGCGAGCGCCAGTCCCGCTTTGGTCGTCGTCATCCAGTGCAGGCGGGAGCGAAACGAGAATTCGTCCCTGGTCATTGCGGTCATGTTCGGGAACTGGGTGCGGTCCCGCAGCCGTTCCGCCACCCGTGGGGCGTCCTCCGGGGTCCGTGTTCGTGCCACGATGTATGTCGCCTGCGAGTCGTTCAGAAAAAGAAGCACCCTTGCCGTCTCGCGCGAGCAGAAGACGTAGGCCCCCCCGAGGCTGCGCAGGCCTTCGACGAATCCGACCACTCGCACGGTCCGCTGGGCGATCATCGCCGTGTCGCCCACCTGCTGCACCCCGAGTCGGCCGCAGTCGGATCGGTCGATGACCACCGTGAACGGCTCGGCTAGGGCCGCGAGCAGGTGTGGTGCCTGACGCAACGGTTCGACCACCGCGATCGAGTTGGGGTCCAACCGTGTGCCCACGACCGTGCAA
>JAOAAM010000704.1 GCA_026418875.1 Gemmataceae bacterium
TCGTTCCCTGCCGGTACCGGGGTGTGGGTCGTGAAACAGGTTCCGGCTTTCACCGCCTCGAACGCCGTCGCAAAATCGAGACGATGTTCCTCCATCATCAAGCGAATCCGCTCGAGACTGCAAAATGCGGAGTGCCCCTCGTTCATGTGGCAGACCGTGGGGCGATGTCCCAACGCCCAAAGCGCGCGGATACCGCCGATGCCGAGCAGCATCTCCTGGCGGATGCGCATGTCCTGGTCGCCGCCGTACAGTTGGGCCGTGATATTTCGGTCCTCGATCGAATTTTTCGACAAGTTCGCATCCAATAGGTACAGCGGGACACGGCCCACTTGGACGCGCCAGACGCGGACCCATACCTCCCGACCCGGGAAAGGCACGGACACGAGCAACGGCTCACCGTCCGCTGTCTGCTCCGAGATTAACGGCAAGTGAAAGGTGTCGTTATCGGGGTAGCGCTCTGGCTGCCACCCTTCGGGATTCAAGTATTGCCGGAAATAGCCCTGCCGGCACAGGAGCGTCACTCCCACCATCGGCACGCCCATGTCGCTCGCCGATTTCAAGTGGTCGCCGGCTAGGACGCCAAGACCGCCGGAGTAGACCGGCAAACTTTCATGCAGGCCGAATTCCATTGAAAAGTAAGCGAACAAGGCCGGTTCGCCGCTGGGCATCACCTTTTCGCTGAACCAAGTGGGACGGGTCAGGTACTCGTTCAACTTTCGCCAAACTCGATCAAGGTGCACCAGAAAGCCGTCATCCTGAGCCAACTCATCGAAGCGGGACTGCGGAATCGACGCCAGCAACCGGATCGGGCTGTTTTCGACAGATTCGTACAGTTCGGTGTCGATTCGGCGGAACAAAGCGATCGCGTCTGGGTTCCAAGACCACCACAAGTTATACGCGAGGTCTCGAAGGTGGCTGAGCTTCTCGGGAATGTGCGGCAGTACAGTAAAGGTCCGAAGCGGTCGGCCGGGCATGAGCACCTCTGCGACGAATGAACCGAATCAACCCCACGTCACGGGACCGTACTGGCTGTTCTAATGAAACGCACGACCAATCGCCAATCGTTCGCGACGACGCGAGAAAAACGACGATGGGCCAAGCGAGCGGAACTTGTACGGAACCCGCATGTGACGACGTCTCGCGTTGCGCGATTCATTTTCGGCAGTCGTCTACCCGTCGATCTCAACCGAGGACAGCCCGTGGACCAGGCTGAAAGTCGACGACCTCGAGCTCGACATTTTGCATGCCCTGCCAAGTATTCATCTTTGGCGCGAAGGCGAGGCAGCACTGTCCCCCCTCGGACATTAATTCGTCGAGGCGGTCTGCCATGTCGAAGGCGACGGCGCGAAAAGTCGTCGTGTGTTGCCGGACGCGGAAGGTCAAGTGCCGTTCCCCTCCACCAATTCTTTGGGGGACACTGACGATGCTCACATCCCCAGCCAGGAAGCGCGGACGTGGATTGGCCGCTCCGTAAGGTTCCAAACGGTCGAGTTCACGAAGCAAACCGGGCGTGAGAACGTGCAGCGGGACTTCGAGATCTAGCGTCAGCACGTCGCGGGAGGCGTGGGGAGACCAAGAGGCCGCCACGACGTCGCAAAACTTTTGCCGCAGCGAATCGATGCGTTCGGGGAGGATCCGGAAGCCGGCAGCGGCTGCATGCCCGCCGAAGCTGAGTAACTCCGAGCTGCAAGCGGCCAGAGCCGCATGCAAATCGAAGCCCGGGACTGAACGACCCGAACCGGTCGCCGGGTTCATGCCCTTGGCCACGATGAGGGTCGGCTTGCCATAGCGGTCGGCCAATCGTCCCGCGACAATCCCGATGACGCCGGGGTGCCAATCCTCATGGGCCAAGACCAAGGCTGGGCGGTCGAGTTCTCGCGAATCAGCGAGCAATTCCCGGGCATGGCTGGTGATTCGTCGCTCCAGCGTCTGCCGTTCGCGATTTTGCTGGTCGAGGTACGAGGCCAACTCGCGGGCCCGCTGCTCCGAAAAGGTCGTCAGCAGATCGACGACCAGACGGGCACAACCGAGCCGACCCGCTGCGTTGAGCCGGGGAGCCAACTTGAAGGCCACATCCTCGGCTCGCAATGGCTTCTCCAGGGAAATGCCTGACGCCTCAACGAGGGCTCGCAATCCCGGCAACGGCGCTGTCCGCAATCGATTCAGGCCGTGTTTCACGAGCACCCGATTCTCCTCTCGCAACGGCATGACGTCGCCAATCAAGCCGATCGCGGCCAACGCCACCGCATCCAGGAGGAACTCCCGCAAGTGGCCAGCCACTCGTTCTCCGCCGCTCACTTTCTGGGCCAAGGCCCAAGCGACTTTGAACGCGACGCCAGCACCAGAAAGCTCGACGAAAGGTGCGTCGCCCTCGGGCAAGCGCGGATGAACCACGGCTGACGCCTGCGGCAGTCTGGCTCCGATCTCGTGGTGATCCGTGATGATCAAATTCAGACCCAAACGTTGGGCTTCCGCGGCCTCGACATGGCTGTTGATCCCGCAATCCACGGTGACGACGGTTTGGACTCCGTCTGCGGCAAATTGACGCAGCGGCTCGACCTTCAGACCATAGCCCTCCTCAATTCGATGCGGGACATAAAATTCAGCGGGCACTCCCAAGATTCGCAAGAGGCGGTAAAGAATGGCCGTCGCGCAGACTCCATCCACGTCATAATCGCCGTAGACCACCACTCGTTCTCGGTTCTGAACACACTGACCGAGCCGATCGGCAGCCTCGGCGGCGCCGGGCAACTTGTCCGGCGTGAACAGGTCGGTCAATGGCGCTTCGAGAAACCGGCGAGCCGACGATGCGTCACGCACTCCGCGGTTCAGGAGTATCTGGGCTGAGACGGGACTAATCCCCACCTCCGCCGCTAGTCGATCGGCTGCGGGTCGATCCTGGGGCAACAGACGCCAAGTCTTCGCCGTCGGCTTCACGAAAGACATCCTCCCTGCTGATCCTCTGGTTCCGGGGCAGATGTGTAGAGTACAGAACTGCCCGCCAGAACCATCAGCATCCCTAGCGGCGAACCCGACGGGCCACGGTGCTTCCGTTCGCGAGTTCGAAGTGATAACCATCGGTAAATGCCGATGCGAATTCCTCCTGATGCGACACGAGCAAGATACACCGCAGCAACCCGCGGAGTTGGTGGAGTTCCTGGATCATCGCCTGACGACCTTCGCGATCGAGACAACCGAACCCTTCATCAATGATGATCGACTCGATGGGACGGTGCGACTGACCGGCAAATTGCCCCATCGCCAGCGCGAGACTCACCGCAACCCGGAATTTCTGGCTGCCGCTGAGGAAGGCGACGGCGATCGGCTCGTCGCCGGAGGTACGATGAACGGCCTCGAGTTGCAGCGCCTGGTCCGCCGGGCTGCCCGCATCCTCTCCGACAATCCGCAAGTAAATCGTCCCGCCGCTGAGGCGATCGAGAATGGCATTGGCGAGGTCCACGATTTGGCGTTCAGCCCGGCGCACCAGATCTCTTTGCAACCGATCACGACCGAGCAGTTCCGCTAGGGTCTTGGCATGCAGATGCTCGACCTCGAGGGCAGCCAATTCCTCACGCCATTTCAACCGCTGCTGCTGCTTCGACTCTAAGTCACGCCAGGCATCTCGGGCCCGCTCGACGGCCACGGCCGCCTCTTTTTGCGCTCTCGCCGCAGCCTCGATCTCCTGATCGATCTCAGCGGGGTCCCGCCGTGCTGACTCGGGTATGGAGGCGATCTCGCTCTCGATCTCACGCAAGGTCTGTCGCACCGATTCGATCTCCACGCCCGCCCGTTGTAACAGGTCGAATTGCTCTTCAACCCGTTGTTCTTTCAGTTTGCTCAACTCGACCTGAAACCGATGCACGTCGGCCAAGCCCATCTGATCGACACGACGACGCCAATCCTCGGGGAGTTGATCCCGTGCCGTCGCCACTTGCTCATGCAACCATTCCATTTGCTGATTCAACAGCGACAAATCGCCTTTCAGTCGCACCGTTGACTTGTTCAACTCGTTGATCGCATCCGATAATTTGTTGAGCTGCTCGCGGCATTCACGCTCCGCACTCCGCTCTTGTTCCAGTCGATGTTTCAGGGCTTTGATGTCGCGATCCAGGTCAATCGCCCTCGCCCGGATTCTCTGGGGATCATCCCGGAGCCGCTGCTGAACTGATTCGATCTCGCTCTGGCAGCGTTCTAGTTCGAGTGTCATTCGATTGGCACGCAACTGCAAGTCTCGCAGCTCTTCCTCCTTGCGTCGTACTTCCGGTATTTTTCTGATAAGGCGACGCAGTTGCTGCAAATCATCTTGCGATGGGAACGTCGTCGCGGCCCAATCCGCCGTGCCGTGTTCCACCACCCGGCTGCGAAATGGCTCAGGAAGCGAGTCGAGAAGGCGTTGGCAATCACGAACTGACCGTTCAACATCTTTTTTTGCCACGGTGGAACTTGCGGTCAACGCTCGCTGCTCGTCCTGGAGCTTCTTCAGTTCCCTCTCCTGACGAGCAAGCTCCTCGGCGATTTTTTGGAAGGCAACCTCTGCTTCGGTGAGTTCTTGTCTCGCCTGTCTCCAAGCCGCCTCCGCATCGTGCCATGCCTTCTGCCGGGCTTCACGTTCGGCGAGGAGGTGCTCCGGGGTCAGCGGCTGACCACAGAGGCGACAGGTTTTTGCCCCTTCCAGCGAATCGAAGTCGCGGAAAGCGTTGGCCGCTTGTTGAGCCATCGCCTTGCACGAGGCAACACGTTCACGAATCCCTTGCAAGTGCCGATCTACGCTTACCGCCTTGGCCCGGGTCTCGTCCACCGCATCATGAGCGTCCTTCAGCGCTCGATTTGCTGAGTCGAGTTGTCGGGTCAAAGACTCGATCTCCGCAGATGCTTGGCGTAATTGCTCGCGAGCTTCGACAAATTGTTGCAGCGGCTCCATGCCTCGTTCCAGCGTCGATAATTCTGCCAACTCGCGCTGCGTGTTCGCCATCGACGTTGTCAGATCCGCTGGCACCGACGCCAAGTCCGTCTTTAACCGCGCCAAATTTTCGTGAAGAAGTTCCAGCTTTTGGACCAATTCGAGTGGTTCCGTCAATTGTTCACGCTCTTGCTCCAGCCCGTCGAGCTTCTGAGACGCTTGGTGGATCTCTGCCTCGATTTGCGAATGTTTGCGAGCTAGAGTCTGGCGGTCTTTGCTTTTAATCTCGAGTTGCCGCTCGTATTCGGCGATCTGCTGTTGCACTTCGGCCCGGCGAGACTCCGTATCCTTGATGTCCGCGCGGCGCTTCATGATGCTTTCGAGGAGGGGCACGGCCTGCGCCAGCAGCTTCCATCGCTCCCAATCGCGGATGACGCTCTCACGTTGGGCGAGCAGCGATTCCATCGCCTCGAGGCGCTGCAAGTTCGCGGCACGCTTCTGGCAGACTCGGGAGTAGTTCAGCGCTTGGACGCGCAGTATGGACAATTCCCTCCCGATCTGAACAACGCGATCCAACTCACGTTGTCGCTCGTCCAATTGAGACTTTGCGCGGGCGATTTCCTCCGTCGTGACATCGGGTATCGCTGCCAGTTGCAGTTGCAAGGCGTCTGCCTGCGACTTGAGCTTCTTCCTTTCGGCATCGGCTAGTTCGAACAACCGCTGGTATCGGCTCAAGTCGACGATTTGTGCCAAGACCTCGGCACGCCCCTTGGGCGTGGAGTCGAGGAGCTTTTCGGCCCGACCCTGCAATAACAGAACCGATGAGGTGAAGGCGTCGTAAGTCAGTCCGATGCGACCTAGAACCCAGCGCTCGAAACCGTCACGCCGCTGGGTGTCTGGCACGGCTTGCCATTCGTTGTTTTGCCACTCCCAGATTTGCTGGGTCGTGCGTCCTTGCCCCCTGCGACTCACCGTCCGCCGCATTCGATACCAACGGCCCTCCAGCTCGAACTCGAAATCGACCGAAAGGGAATCGGCGGCTTTGTGGATCAATTCCGAAGCGTTTCGACCGCCACCACGATGTTGGCCGTAG
>JAOAAM010000747.1 GCA_026418875.1 Gemmataceae bacterium
CGTGGGAGCCGCAAACCCAGAGTTCGCTCCCACGACGCAGAATGCTCCCAAGGTTGATCTCGCCATCCCCCCAACGGATCCAAGCCACGCAGCAAGCCTCGCCGTGGAGGAATCGATTCGCATCGAACGCCGCCAACTTCCGGTTGAATCGTTGACCAGCATGAACATCGTCGATCGAGACGACTTCGCTCTCCTCGCGGTCTCGTGATTCAACGCTTGCCGTTGCCTCCAGATCGCGGCAAACATCCGGCACGAGTGGAGGCGTCGTCATCTCGGGAGCCTCGGTTGGGACGTCGGCTGCCCCCGGAGCGACAACCCAAACCGACTCGGCACACCCCGAGGGATTCACGACGGGGGGTTCGAGCCGAAACAGCCCCAACTCGCTCGTGAAACTGTAGCATTCTCGCCACCAAGGTGCGGGTCGCGGCAACCAACGTGGCAGGGCGGGCACCCGGCGAAACGGACGACTCGCCGATCGGCCCCCGCTCGACTCCCTCGGCTTCCATGGCAGGACAAACATCCCACGGGCCTCGAAATCGCTAGGGTGGTTTGTGCTGTCGCCCAAGGGTACTTCGATCGCCGGAAACGGGCAAGGTCAACGCGGGGCCCATCGGACCTGGAGGTCCGATTCTCAAGTCCACGGAACGGCGGGTATCGAGTTCCAAATGCCATTAGAACGATGGATTGCGGAGTCTAATGCGGAGTCTAATGCGGAGTCGAAGCTGCCTTTCAAGTGTCGGTTCGGCGTCGATCGGCGATGTCCGCAGCGACTTCCAAATGCGCCCCGAGTGACCTTCGCGACTACGAGACCTCGAACACCGGACGCCCCACGTCCAGGCAAATCGCTCTCGCCGGGGAGGAAAAATTCGGTTATCGTGGCATTGTCCACCCCCGGGGTTTGTCGAGCGAGGAAGGCCATGGTTCCGCACACTGCAAGGATGAATCGCGTGTTGCTCTGGCTGCTGCTGACGATCGCGGCGGCGGGTTCCGCCGGGATCCTGTTGGCACGGCGAGGGGCCGAGGAGCGAGCCTCGAACGTCGCCCCGGCGGTCGCGGCCATCCTGCCGGACACCTTCGACGAATTCACCCAGCGGCACCTGCCCGCGTGGAAGGGTGAAAAACCCGAATTGGCGATCCTCGTCACCGGCCAGCAGCACAACTACGAAGCTCCCTGCGGCTGCACCGAACCGCAGTATGGCGGACTGGAACGCCGCTACAACTTCATCACGCAACTTCGCTCTTACGGCATCCCGACCGTGGCGCTGGACCTGGGCGACATGTACGCCTCGGGCCGGATCGTCGAGCAATCGCGGTTGAAATACCGCGTGTCCATGAAAGCTCTCGCCTTGATGGGTTACGACGCCATCAACGTTGGGCCGAATGAATTTCACTATCCGCTGATCGACGCCCTGGCGGAGACCATTTTGAATGCCAAGGTCCCGTATCAGATCCTCGCCGCCAATATCCCGAATAAGGACGACTACCCCGGCGAAGACGGATCGATGCTCAAGGACTTCCGAGTCATCCATCCACGAGGGACCAAAGTTCGGGTCGGTGTGGTGGGCACCTTGGGTAAGTCCGTCGTCGATGCGATCGTCAAAAGGAACTCGACCGCGCCGTTCGCCCGGAACATCGATGCGATTCCAGCCGCCCTGCGGGCGCTACAAGCCGAACGTCCCGACGTGAAAGTGCTGTTGTACCAGGGGTCGAGCGACGAGGCCCGGGTTTTGGCTCAGCAATTGGATGAATTCGACGTCATTGTTTGCCGCAGCGAGGAATCCGAGCCGCGCACGATGGAGTTGGTGCCGCCGGCCCGGGGCCAGACCAAACGCCCCAAGGCCCGAATCGTCTACGTGGGGCACAAAGGCCGGTACATCGGGGCGCTGGGCGTGTTTCGCACGGCGTCCGGCGAATGGGACCTGCGCTGGGAGCCGGTTCGGTTGTCTCCAGAGTTGAAGACCCCTCCCGAAAAACAGGAGCAGCACCCCATCGTCCAGCTGCTCGAGGATTACACCCGAAAGTTGAAGGACGAGGACTTCGTCGGCAAGATTATCCCGGCACAACACCCGGTGCAGGCGCGTTTCAACGGCAAGCTGGTGCGCTACGTCGGCTCCGAGGCGTGCAAGGACTGCCACCAGGCGGAGTACGAATCTTGGGACGAATCGCGCCATGCCGGAGCCTATCCCACGCTTTGGGAGCACCCGAAATCCAAGCCGCCGCACAACCGCGAGTTTGATCCGGAGTGCGTGATTTGCCACACCGTCGGTTACGGTTACATGACCGGTTTTCGAGATAACAAGAGCGGCTACACCGATGTCGAAAAGTCGAAGCACTTGCTGGGTGTCGGGTGCGAGACCTGTCACGGCCCCGGCGGTCTGCACGTCGAACGACCCAACGACAAGGAAATCGCGCTTGCCCTCAGCCCTTGGAAAGAGCAACCCGACGATTACCTCACCCCGCTCGCGATCAAGGACAACAAATCGCCCGAAGAGCAAAAGCAGGTATCCACACGGGAACAAACGGTCGCGGATCGGGTCTTCCGCATGTGCTTCCAATGTCATGACACCGACAACGATCACAATTTTCACTTGGGCAAATGGCTGAGCATTGCCCACGGAAAGGGGCCGACGGTCAAAAAGAAGAAGTGACGCTGTGATCCTCTCCCCGTCATCAGGCCGTCCCGGACATGAGAATCTTCCGCCTGGCGCGAGATGCGTTTTTTCACGGCACGGCCTACGCCGTGCTGAATGACCTCATCCATCGCCCCGCGCCGTTAGATGAGGAAAAAACCTGGTCGTTCATCACCGGCCCCGAACCGTCTTGGCGCCGCTGGGTCCGCGAAGCCTGGCCCCCGCAGTGGCTACGGCGGCTCGTCCTCCGTCGCTGGCAGTTTCAGCCCGCCGAGCGCGGCATCCAAGCTCATTACGACGTCTCCAATGACTTCTACAAGCTCTTCCTCGACCGGAAGTTCATGTTTTACTCGTGCGCCGACCACATCCGCGGCGATGAGACCCTGGAGGAAGCGCAAACCAACAAGGCCAACCACCTTCTCAGCCTGATTGATCCGAAGCCCGGCGAGCGAATCGTCGAACTTGGCTGCGGTTGGGCCTCCATGATGCGCTATATCGAACAACACACCGGCGACCGAGAGAACCTCGAAGGTTTCACCCTTTCGCGTGAGCAAGCAGCCTTCATCCGTCAGAATTTCGGCTACAAGGTGCGCTTGGAGAACTTTGTCGAAGCCGAATACCCCAAGGGCTACTACGACAAGGTCTACTCGATCGCTGCCTGGGAGGCGATCCGCCGACATGAAGTCGACGTCATCATGAAAAAAATCTACGACGCGCTAAAACCAGGCGGCCGCTTCGTCCTGCACTTTTTCTGCCGACTGCAAGACCGACTCCCCTCATCCATCTCCGTCGGGCAACTCTTTTTCCCTGGTCATGTCGCCCTCTCGTACCGGGAACACGTCCAGGCGATGGAGCGAGCCGGCTTCCGCATCACGCAGCAGACCTGCCATGACTATCGGCGGACTCTCCGGCAGTGGTTCGATAACCTCGTCGCGCACAAGAACGAGGCATTGAAGCTCGTCGACGTGAGGACCTACAACCGGTACGTGGTATTTTTCGCCGCTTCTTACAAGTATTTCGACGACCGAATGGGCGTGTTGTTCCGCTTTCTGCTGCGGAAGCCGCCGATCACTTGAGAGAAAGCCCTGCGCCCGGCGAATAAAAAACCGAGGACGCCCGACCCACGCAGCCGAGCGCCTCGGGAACTCTTGGGGAAGAGTTGGTGCCCAAACGGAAATTTGAGAGTCGGAGCCGGATCGAGCCTCCTCGGGCGGACTCGCGCCAGGTCAAAAGCTGAGAGGGAGGCCCGACCAACGGCTCCATCTAGAGAACGCCCCAAGCTGCCCAACTTGCGCAACGAGCGGGGATTTTCGCATCCGTCTTGGCGCCGTCGGCGGTTTTTTGCTTAATAGGGACTCGCCCAATACAGGGAACTCTCCCACGGAACCTCGATGAGCGTGTCCCAGATGGAACTCGCTGGAACTTCGGTCTGGTTCGATTGGTACCTTTAGGAAACGACGTTCGATTAACTGACCTATTCTCAGGAGAATGATTCATGCCATCGCGATGGATTGTTGGGCTGGTGCTTTGCACGGCCTTCGCCATTCCGGGAAACGTCCGGGCGGACGCCCCCCCGTCTTTGGTCGTCAAGCTGAAATCGATCGACGGTCTTCTCGAGGATGTGAAGTACCTCGCCGAGTTGGCCGGGGCCGGCGAGGAGATCCAACAGATCAACGAACTGTTGAACTCCTTCAAGTCTGACCAGGGTCTCGGGGGAATCGACACGAGCAAGCCGTGGGGACTTTACGGCAGCCTCTCCGACGACGTGCAGAACAGCCCGCTGTTGGTGCTCTTGCCGATCAAGGACGAGAAGGCCTTCCTGGAGTTCCTGGGCAATTTTGAGATCCGGCCAGAGAAGGACAAAGAAGGCGTCTACACGATTGAGAACATTCCGAATGCCCCTCTCCCGGTCACGCTGTATTTCCGCTTCGCCAACCAGTATTGCTACATCGCCATCAACGAGAAATCGAACCTTGCCAAGGATAAGCTCCCGGATCCGAAAAAGGCCCTTCCCGCGGATGACTCGGTCATCTCGATCAGTGCCCGCATCGCCGAGTTGCCCGACCTTGCCAAGCAATTGTTGGTGACGAATTTGGAGAACATGCTCGGCGAGTTGAAGGAGAAGCAGAGCGACGACGAAGCGGAATCTGTGACCAAGTTGAAAGAGAAGGTTGCCGATTTCCTGACAGCGCGAGTGCAAATGCTCCTCACGGATGGCGAAACGCTGACGCTGCGCCTGGCGATGGATTCCAAGAAAGATGACATGTTTGTCGAGGCGGCCTTCAAAGCGAAAAGCGGTTCGGCGCTGGCCAAGGAAATGATCGAAGCGGGCAAGTCTCTGTTGAAGTCCGGGAAGATCGATGCGGCAATGACCATGCGTGGCCCTGACACGAACGGCCATTACACCGCAATGATCGGCTTGCGCGTGCAGGATGGCATGGGGATCCCCGTGCTGAGCTTGAATGCCTCGATGTCTCGCGCCGTTGGGTTGAGCAAGGCGGATCCCGAAACGGCGAAGATGATTGAAATTGCCAAGGATGTGTTCGGGAAGGATCCCGCCGGGACCGACCTGATCAGCATCTCCGGTGAGATGACCGACACCCTTCGGCTTCGCATCGGCATGAAGGCGAAACTCATCAAGTTCTTTGCCAAGTCCGCCGAAGCAGGAATCGGTGGTGGCGAGGACAAGTAACGGGAACGCCCAGGTCCAAACGACCTGAGTCGCAACTGTTTGGAACCGCCGGGGGTCTGACCTCGGCGGTTCGCGTTTTTGGATCGTCTCCCAACGTAGCCCACCAAAAAAACGTCATAGTATGTCGATGATGCCTCCCCCAACGGACCCAAGCAGCAATCGCCTGCCGATGAAGCCGACACTCTGTCTTGTGGCTGGCACGACCGCCCACGCCGTGACGATGTTCGGAGTCGGTGGAATCTTGGCCCGAGCCGATGCCGCCCCCTCATCGTTTGTGGGAATCTTGTATTGGCTTGCCGTCCTTAGCCTGCTGATCCTTCTGCGGGCGAGGGTATTTTCGCAACTGCCCGGCTTGGTGCGACACGGGGGTTGGATGCTGATGCGCCCGCTTATCCTGTGGGAAGTGGTGGGGTGGGCGAGCCTGATTGCGGGTGCCGGCAGCACCCTGTCGATGGGATGGGCCGTCTCGCTGGCGCTCCTGGGTGGACTGGGATCACTCGGCTGGGCTTACCGACTTGTGCCATCCGAAGCGATGCCATTTCCCGTCATCGACCGGGGGTTTTTCCTGTGGGCACGGGGGCATTTCGACGATTGGTCGGCTCGTCGGCACGTGTTGGCTCACGTGATCTTCGCCGGGCTAACTGCTGCTGGGTTACTCACGATGCTCCGAACATCACCGGTGGAATACCCAGGGTCGGTGCCCCAGCGAGTGAGCCTGTTTCTGACCGCGGCTGCGGTGGCAATGCTGGTCCCGTTGCTGCAAGTGAATCCACAGCGTGGTATCTGCTTCATTCACTTCGGCACGCTGGGGCTGTTGATCGCCACGACAGCCCACGCGATCGACCCGTCGGCAGATTGGCCCGCGGCTGTCTTGGGTGCCGCCTTCGCCCTGCCGTTTCCCGGTTTGAGCACAGCCCTGCTGATGCATGTCGCGCCCCGGCAGCGATTCGTGGCAATCGCGGTGGCTGAAGGACTTGCCCTCGTCGCTGCCACGGCTGCCCTGGCGATCCGATGGCTTCCCGGCGAGGCGGCTCGCTGGTTGCTCGTGACGGGAGCGGTCAGTGCTTTGGGAGGCTTGTTACGCCTCTATTTCCGCGAGTGCGTCGAAATCGTGATGGAGATCCTGTTCTGGCCGATGTATCGATTCCGTGTCGTCGGCCCCGGGTTGATCGACGTACCCTGGCGGGGTCCGGTGCTGGTCATCGCCAATCACGCCGCTTATTTCGATCCGCTATTCTTGGGGAAATACCTGCCCTTGCGGCTGCGAGCGCTCATGATCTCCACCATGTTCGACAAGCCGTTTTTGAAATGGCTCGCCGGCGACGTGTATGGGGCCATCCGCGTGCCGGACCGCCCCGGTTTTCGCCGGACTATGCCGGAACTGGATGAAGCCGTGGCTGTACTCAAAAACGGCGAGAACCTCATTATTTTCCCCGAGGGATGGCTTCGTCGACGTGAGGACACACCGCTGCACCGTTTCGCCCAAGGGATTTACCGCATCCTCCTGCAACTGCCGAATACCCCCGTGTTGCCGTGCTGGATCGAAACCAGTTGGGGCAGTTATCTCTCGTACAAGAACGGTCCTCCTGCGAAGAACAAACCCTTCGACTGGTTCTACAAAATCGTCATTGCTTACGGACCGCCGGAGATTGTGCCGCCGGAGATGCTCATCGATCACAAGACGGCCCGACGCTACCTGATGGAGCGAGTGCTCCAGGCACGCACTTATCTCGGGCTTCCTGCCTACCCGGTCCCGGGGCTGACTAGCGTGGAGCCGGAGCCAACGGAGACGACGGCCGATGCCAAAGGGGTCGTCGGAGCCCCGCCTGAAAATTGATCCGCCGTCGGCCGACTTGAATCTTTCTGGCGAAATCGTCAAACGCTTGACTGAAAATCGACGATAATGTCGATATGGACAACCCGCCGCGAATTCCGGGCTACGAGTTGATTCACCTGCTCGGGGGTGGTCCGTTCTCCCAAGTCTACAGCGCGTTGGAGTACCGAACCGGTGAGACGGTCGCGGTCAAGTTACCCCGACTTGTCGGTCTGATGGCTCCCACGGCGTTGACGTTGCTGCGGCGGGAGGCAGAGGCCGGTTCTGCCGTCAAGCATCCACACTTGGTTCGTGTCCGCCGCCAGCACACCGATTTCGCCCCGTATTATCTCGTCATGGACCTTGTCGAGGGCGAGTCGGTCCGGTTGAAACTCCAGCGTCACCGCGTCTTGCATCCCGGCTTGGCCGTCTGGATTGCTCGGCAAATCGCGGAGGCACTCGCCGCCCTGCATCGTGCCGGATTCGTCCATGGCGACGTCAAACCGGAGAACATCCTTGTCACTGATTCCAAAACCGCCATCCTGATCGACCTCGGGTATGCCCATCGCCCCGGGGCCAATGCTTCCTTCATTCGCAGTGGGCTGGTGTTGGGCACGGCCAACTACCTCGCTCCCGAGTTGTGTGCCCGCCAGCTGGATGCCGATGGCAAAGCGGACATTTACAGTCTCGGGGTGACGCTGTTTGAAATGCTGACCGGCGTCTTGCCCTATCCTGTCGGCACGCCGCTGCGGACGGTGGATGCTCATCTCACCCGCCCCGCCGACGACTTGCGTCAGCATCCCGGCAATTGGCCCCGCGGTCTGCCGGCCCTGCTCCTACGCATGATGGCCCGAAGCCCGTGCAACCGTCCCCCGGCCGAGCGGCTTGTCTCCGATTTGGTTGCCCTGGAAATCGACATCCTCAAGCAGCAACCCGCTTGACCCGGCAGAACGTCGATGAGCGACGCGCCATCCCGGCTTGCCGGTCGACGACGTACAATCTCCCCATGCCGTCCTGAGGTTGTCCCATGGCCGTCACCGTTCACTCTCCCGAGGTGCTCGATCAACTTCGCCGCTACGACACCCCCACGGTTTGCAACGTGATCGAGTTATTCGATCGTCGGCCTCGGACGAGCGGCTACATGGATCGGCGCATTCGGGCCTGTTTCCCGCACCTTCCGCCGATGGTGGGCTACGCCGCGACGGCCACGTTCCGCGCTTCCGAGCCGCCTCGAACCGGGGAAGCCTATGCCGGGCTGGTCGAGCAAGTGGCCTCGTTTGCCGAGCTGCCGACGCCCATTGTCGTCGTTTTCCAAGACTTGGACGACCCGCCCGTGGCAGCGACTTTTGGCGAAGTGATGTGCTCGACGTACAAGGCATTCGGGGCGGCCGGGCTAATTACCAGCGGGGCCGGCCGCGACTTGGAGCAGGTGCAAGCCTTGGACTTTCCCTGTTTCTCCGATGGCACGATGGCGGCTCACGGCTATTGCCACATCGAGCGGATCAACGTGCCTGTCCGCGTGGGCGGAGTCGTCATCCACCCGGGTGATTTGATCCACGGCGATCGGAATGGCATCACGACGATTCCGCACGATCTGGTCGAGGCGGTTGCCGAAGCGTGCGGTGAGTTTGTCGCGGCCGAGGCAGTGGTCTTGAAATATGTGAAGTCCGGCGCGGTCGACGCTGCGGGCTTCGCCGCCGCGTATCACGAAACCCGCCGCCGCCTCGACGACCTCGCGAAGAAATTACGGTCCCGCTCTTTCAGGTAAACAAAGCGATTCCGTGATTCTATTAATGAACTTGGCTTGTAAGAATTTCAGAAACCCATTAAATCGTCGGGATGAGCCTATCTTGTATTGTTCCTATCATAACTCCGCAAGAAAACATTCCGAGGGAGCATTATCGATTCGTCCCTCATGTAAACGCTTGCGTGGCATAGCTCAACAACTGGCAAGATTCATTCGTTTAATCGTAAAAGATTGACAAATAAACAGAGCGATGTCGTTCTCAAAGACAGCCACCACTCGACCTGCGTGCTCAATTCATCAAGGCAAAAGAATTAGAAATCATGAGAGCTGCGGTACAAAAATATATGACATTTGTCGCCACTTGATCGGTCGATGACCGACAGAAGGGATCGAAAAGAATCTTGATCGTTACGAGCCTCGGATGCAGACGGAGAGGATTTATAGAAAACCCCTTAGTCACTCGATGATCGAAATATTATCACTCTCACGGATTTTAAGTAGTAGGGACTGATGTTCAAGAAAGTTCGAATTCACACGGTGATGGTAACGGTGCCTTCACGTGTTTGACATCCGCGAGAAATCGAGTGGCGGCTTGTTGACTCGCTAGCTTGGGAATTCCTAGGTCGCGAGAGGGGTTGGAGTATTTTTTCCTCTTGGGCGAGGCGCGGCGGATGCGTTATCATGACCGGAGGCATCCGGTCGGAACAAAACGCAGGTCTCCAAGGTGTGGGAAGTGAAGGATGGGCTCCGCATGATCCGCGTCATCGGTCTTTTCATGCTCGTGTTGGGTGTCGTCGGCGCTGTTTACGGGGACGAACCGCGGGCTGTTTCGTCGGATAAGTTTGCGGCAATTCATCGCATGATCAAGCGTCAACCGGGCGAGTGGCCGTGGGCGGAGTTACCGTGGACCATTGATTTTGCCGATGCACAGCGGAAAGCAATTTCTGCGGGCAAGCCGATCTTCGTGGCCTTGGCGGCGCAAGGGAGCCCTGTGGGTTGTCTCTGAAACGGTTTTTTTGAGAGCCGTGCGCTCCAACTGACCGACCCGGAAAACCTCGCCGCGATCGAACGAGATTTCGTGCCCTACGCTCACTGTGGCTTCCCTGGGACCAATAAGTACATGGTGGTCACCGGGACGGGAAAGGTACTGGCCGAGCATGATCGATACCCCGCCGAGGTCATCCGCGAGGGGCTGCGGGCCTGGGATCAATTGCCCGAGGCGGAGAGGCGCCCCCGGCGAGTCTCCGGCGTGCCCCGCATCACGGCATTTCCCAAGCCACCTGAACCGCCCCCGGGATCGATCATTCTCCGTGCTTATATTCGTGCCTTGGAGCGACATCCCGATGGAGACCTGACCTGGACCGGGCCGATTGCCGTCGCCGCCGACGATTACAACTTTGCCCCCGAACCGCAACTCGACCACGTCTGGATCACCGAAGCGGAATGGAAATCGATGATTCCCGTCGATCCGCAGGTCGGCGATGTCGTGCGTGTCCGGTCTGGCGTGGCGCATCGCATCGCGAGGTTCCACCTGATCGACAAAGCTCTCGGATGCGGCGTGTTTCTCTGGGAAAAGGCCCGTGCCGAGATTCGACTCAAGGTCACGGCAGTTAGCGATCGCTCGATCCAAATGGATCTGCTCGGAAACGCATGGATCGGCAAAAACGGGGATTATCCCGTCAACCTCCAGGGGCGTCTCACGGTGGACCGAAGCCGTGGGGAGTTCACTCGTTTCGACATGATTGCCCTCGGCAAGGATGACGGCGACTTCCGCACACCGGAAGAGCGAATGCAGCGGAACAGTTTTTGGTATCGTGTCGGTCCCCAAAGCAAGGTCGTCATGGCGATCGCGTTTGAGCTGATTCCAGGGACCAAGCCCATCGATCGCGTTCCTCCCTATGCCTTGATGTTTGATAGTGAGAGGAATTATGGGCAGCCATATTTCGACGCGAGATAATAAAACATCTCAAGCTCTCACCCAAATTTGCACGAGAACGATCACCAACAGGCCGATGCTGATGATGCCATTGACCTGGAAAAAGGCCTGATTGACTCGGGTGAGATCGTTCGGTCGAACTAACCAATGTTCATAAGCCAGAAGTAATGCGATCCCGAAGATGCCGAGCAAGTATACGTTTCCTAACATCGGTGATACGAAATAGAGTGCCAGCAGAGAGAGCAACATCATCAGGTGGCAGACCAGGGCAATTTTCAGACTGGCCCGGATGCCAAAGCGAGCCGGCACGCTGTGAAGTCGGGCTTTGCGGTCGAAATCGGCATCCTGGGTAGCGTAAAGGATGTCGAATCCGGCCACCCAAAACAAGACGGCACAACCCAGAAGCAGCGGAGTTTGTAATTCAGTCAATCCGCGGGTGGCGATCCATGAGGCGAGTGGAGCCAACATGAGCGATGCGCCCAGCCAGAAATGGGCCAAGAAGGTGAATCGCTTCGTGTACGAGTAAGCCAGAATAAAGAGCAAAACGGGAACCGCCAAGCGCAACGGCCAGGGATTGGGCGGATCGTTGAGCAGAAAGATCGCCGTCGAGGCAATGAATCCCAGCGAGCAGGCGAGGGTGAATAGGGTGACGGCCCGGACCGTCAACCGGCCTGTGACCAGGTGACGATTCGCCGTGCGTGGGTTGGCGGCGTCGAGGTGACGGTCGGCCAAGCGATTGAAGCCCATCGCGGCGGAGCGGGCCAAGACCATCCCCAGTAGAATCCCGACCAAGTGTGGCCATTGAAAGGGCACGGCTTGCCACGCTAGGACGGCACTTGCCAATGCAAATGGCAGCGCGAAGATCGTGTGGCTGAAACGAACCATGCCAAGAAAATCGACCACCGCCCGAAACATGTCGCTCCTTTGACAACTTGGGGGAAAAACTCTTGCCCTGAGTTCAACCGTCGGATCGCTCAAAAATGAACGTGCCTTACCGACGCACCTCGTTCTGCGGAATGAGCGGAGTGGATTCAAGGGTTGGCACCCGCCGCCGACTCCCAATGGTCGGTTCGGCGGAATTGATGGAACTGACGTGGCAACATGATCACGATTTGGCGTTGGGCGATTTCATTCCCGTCGTGGCTTGCTTCAAGCATGTCGGGCACATGGCGTGGGTCACGCGCAGTTCCGTGTGCTTTCGCAAATAGTCCTCGACGGAGTGCCAAAAGTCTTGATCATCGCGCACCCTCTTGCACCAGGCACACATCGGTAGCAAGCCCTGCAACGTGCGGATCTCTGCCAACGCTTGTTGCAACTCGGCGATCAGCTTTTCTCGGGCTTGCTCGATCTGCTTCCGCTCGGTGATGTCGCGGAAGATGCCGCGGGTGTGGATCGGGAAACCCGGCTCCGCGCACAACGTGGCGCAACCTTCGAGATAGATCGGTTGCCCCGCCTTGGTCTGGTAGATCACTTGCACGTTCCCGAGTGGTTCACCAGCTATCACCTTTTGAAACGCCTCCCCGCAGTGCGGCCGACACTCAGGCGAAATGACGTCCCAAATCACCAGTTCCGAAACCTCCTCCGGCGAATAGCCGAGCGTTTCCCGCCAGGCTCGGTTCACATAAAGCAACCGCCCGTCGATCCCCACGCATTGAATCAAATCATAAGCGTTTTCGCAAAAGTCGATAAACCAGGAGATATTCAAGTTCGCGTTCGACGCCGAGACTGTGGCCACGGACATTGTGTTCCCCCTCTGTCGTCCACCGGACACCCCAACCTGACCGCCAGGCCGACTCTCTCCGTGACTCCAGACCGGATCCTCGCGGAGAATGCCCATGAAGTTCGGCGAATCTCTGCGATCGGCTCGGTGGGCAAGCATCGCGATGGGGCAAGCCGTACTCAAAGATGGTTTGAAAACGGCTGCGAGTCAACCGGCCGAAGTACCGGTCAACACCGCCGGAGACGGTTCCCCGTTGTCTGTCGCAGTGCCGCCTTCGACCGGCGTCGGTGGCAGCGGGGCGGAGGAGTTGCCCGCCGGGTTCGCTGTTCTCTTGGAAAACCAGCGAACCAGATCATCCCACAGCGAATAGGCCACTGGCGTCACGAGAAGGGTCAGCAGCAACGAAAGGGTCTGCCCGCCGAGGATCACTTTCGCCATGCCGGCGCGAGAGGCCGCCCCCGGCCCCTTGCCCAAAGCCATGGGCACCATCGCCGCCACCAGCATCACCGTGGTCATCAGGATCGGCCTCAACCGAGTTCGATTCGCTTGCAGGATGGCCTCATCACGCTCCATGCCCTGGGAACGTAACACGTTCGTGTAGTCCACCTGCAAAATCCCGTTCTTCTTGACAATGCCAAACAGCATAAACAACCCGAACATGGCATAAATGTCCAGGCTGGTTCGCAACATCAATAGCGACAACAGTGAGAACGGGATGGTCAACGGTAAGGCCAACAAGATGGTGATCGGGTGAACAAAGCTCTCGAACTGAGCGGCCAGGATCATGTACATGAAGATGAAGCTCAGAATGAAGGCGATCAGAAAATTCTGATTCGACTCGGCAAGCAGTTTGGCGCGGCCGACGAATTCCCAGCGATAGTCGGCCGGAAAGTCGATCGTGCGGAGGTACTTGCTCAGGTCGTTGACCGCGTCGCCAATCGCTTTCCCCTCGAGATTTGCCGAGATGACCACCTGTCGCTGTCGTGCAAAGCGATCGATGCTGTTGGCCCCCTCCGCCGCCTGGAAGTGCACGACGTTGTTGAGTCGAACGACGCCGACTTCTTCCTTCGTCGAGGGGACAGTCATTTCGGCGATCGTCTCGGCATCCACTCGATAACGAGGATCGGCCCGCAGCCAGACGTCGTATTGCTCATCTTGCTCCTTGTAACGGGTGACGGGTTCGCCGCCGACCAGCACGTTCACCGTCGAGGCGAGCACTTGGATAGAGACGCCCAAGTCGGAGGCACGGTCGCGCAGGGGTTCGAGCCGCAACTCGGGCTTCCGCAGCGACAGGCTCGTATCCACATCCACGAAGTAGCCTTGTTGACGCATCCAATCGGTGATTTGCTGCGAATACCGCTCGAGTTTTCCCATGTCCGGACCGCGCAAGTTCAGATCAATCATCACCTGGCGAAAGCCGGTCGCCTGAAAGGCCGAGACGTCTTGCACGGCAGCGCGGAAGTCGGGGTAGTCGGCGAGGATTTCGCGGGCCGCGGCCATGACATCGAATTGGGAGTAGTCCCGCTCGTGCAGGTCCAACAAACGAACATAGATGGTCCCGGTTGTGACGTCGCCTTGGCCTTTCGTGCTGCGGCCGGTCGTATCGCCGATCACGGTGAAGGTATGGGTCACTCCGCGGAGTTTTTGCAGTCGGGCCTCGATCTCGCGGAAGGCCGCATCGGCACGGGTCAGTGAGTAACCCTCGGGCAGGGTGATCGCTACCTCGAACTCGCTCTGGTCGTCCCGCGGGACGAATTCCATGCCCACCAGGCTGAAGAGGACAGGCGTGGAGATGAGCGTGAGTACCGCGGCCAGGACGATGGCCCCGCGATGCCGCAGCGACCAACCCAAGATCGCCGCGTAGCTTCCCTCGATGAGTCGCCACACAAAGCCGGATTTGCTGTTCTTGTGGGAGCTTTCCAGCTTCAAGAAGCGAGCGCACAGCATGGGTGTCATCGTGAACGAGACACCCATACTCAGAAGGATGGCAAAACCGACGACCACGCCAAAGCTGTTGAAGAATCGTCCGACCCGGCCGCCCATGAAGGCGACCGGAATGAAAATCACTAGCAACGACAACGTGGTCGCGACGACGGCCAAGGCGATCTCTCGGGTCGCCGTCGAGGCTGCCTCCCAGGCCGATCGCCGATACTCCTCCATGTGCCTGAAGATGTTTTCGTGCACCACCACCGCATCATCGATCACGATGCCGATCGCCAGAATCAGACCCAACATCGTGATGTTGTTCAACGTGTAACCCATGTAATCCATCAGGGCGAACGTGGCGATGATGGACGTGGGGATCGCCAGCGTGGCAATGATGGTCGTACGCCAATCGCGGATGAATAGCAGGATCGTCAGGCTGACGAGGATGGCGGCAAGCACGAGGTGCACTTTGACTTCGTCGATCGAGTTCTTGATGAAACGGGATTGGTCACGAATGATTTCGTAGCGGATGTCACCCGGCAACAACGGGGTTAGCTGCTCGAGGCGATTTCGGACTCGATCGACGACCTGGACGGTGTTGGTGCCCGACTGCTTCTGGACGATGAGGCTCACGGCATTGTCGCCGGCTTGGTTCGCGGTATCGTCACCGGATTTCACCCAGAGACGGCTGAGACCGCGCGGCTCCTCATACGAATCTTCGACCCAGCCGATGTCTTCGATGCGGATGGGCTGTCCATTGCGATTGGCCACGATCAGACGGGCGAAATCCGCGGGATTCTCAATGCGCCCCATCACCCGCACCACTTCCTCGCGTGGACCGCGGGTCACGCGGCCGCCAGGCTGCTCCTGATTCTCGCGGATCAGCGCCCGACGGACGTCTTCGATCGATAGTTTGTCGTACTTCAGCAGCTTGTTTGGTTCGACATAAACATTGATCGCGCGTTGGCGGCCTCCGACCATCACCACGGCCCCGACTCCGGGAAGCGTCTCCAGGTCCTCCTTAATCAATTTCTTGGCAATCTCGGTGACTTCCCGAAGGTCTCGCTTGCCCGAGATGGCGATCGTCATGATCGGCGACGCATCCAAGTCGAACCGGTCGATGATCGGCGGGTCGGTGCCAATCGGCAATTGACTCAAGATCGTGCGAACTTTACTCTCCACCTCCTGCGCCGCGACGGCACCATCCTTCTCCAAAACGAACTGAATCACCACCTGCGAAAAACCTTCTTTCGTCGTCGAACGCAACTCGTCGATGCCGGAAATCGAATTGACGATCTCCTCGATCGGCTTCGTCACGCTCGTCTCCATCTCCTCCACACTCGCACCGCGCAATGTGGTGGTGACGGTGACGACTGGCAGATCGACGCTAGGAAATAGATCCACACCCAAACGAGTGTAGGAAACCAAACCTAACACGATCGGTGCACAAACCAACATCACGGTGAAGACGGGACGACGGATGCAAATGTCCCAAATCGTCATGCGCGAAGTTTCGCTCATCGGTGATTCCGTCTTGACGTCAGACACCATCTCTCACCCGCCTCGGGCGCATTAGCGCCGGACCTGAACCGGAGTGTCGGCGACCAGCTTGGTCTGCCCCGTCGTCACCACCAGGTCGCCGGCGGACAGCGCGCCGGTTACCTCGACCCAATTCTCCGCCTGATCGCCGCTGCCCACGGTGATCCGGGATTGCACTCGAACCTCGACCGGGGATGCCTTGCCATCGCGGACGACGAACACCTTGGTCACGCCGGCGAATCGGACCAGGGCCTCTTCGGGGACGGTCAGGGCTTCGGTCTGACTCGCGGTGATGATGGTGACATCGGCGAAACCGCCCGCTTTGAGTCGTCGGTCCAGGTTTGGCACGAGGATTTCGAGCCAGAGCGTTCGACTGGTTCGGTCGACGATGGGGGTGATTCGAGAGACTCGTCCGACGAAAATCTCGTTCGGGTACGCTTCGACTTGCAGCCGGGCGGTCTGCCCGACCTTGACCTCGGCAAGGTAGCGCTCCGGGACACTGGTGATCAGTTTCAGGGCCTGATCGATGACCAGTTTGTAAGCCGGTACGGATGGGAATGCGCGGATCATTTCGCCTTCGGTGACCAGTCGCTGGGCGACGAAGAATTTCGGTGAGATGTCTTCCGGCAGCGAGACGAGCGGTGCGAAGGCAGCGCGGGCGGCTTCGATCTGTTCTTTCGAAAGAACCGGAGCGCGGACTTTTGTTTCCTCTAACTTCTGCCGGGCCGTCTCCAAAGTCGCATGTCGATACCGTGCCGCCGCCAAAGTGGTCTGTGCCTCGAGGACGGCCTGATCGCGAGCGGCCGTCGCCACTTCATAGTCGCGCTGGGCTCGGTCCATCTCCTCTTGCGACAGCGCCTTCGAGTTGTACAGACTTTTGGCCCGACGATAACGTTGCTCCGCCTCGTTCAAGTCGCTGCGTGCCCGGACGACCATGGGGACGACATCGACGTTCCACTCGCTTTCCGGGAGGTTCTTCAAACCCAATTTGGCCAGTTCCAGCTCCAGAGCGCGTTCGGCTTCTTGCACCGCAAGGCGGTAATAGGTGTCTTCAATTTCCATCAAGACTCCGTTTTGCTCGACTTCGTCGCCGACGTCGCGGAGGACTTTGGTGACGACGCCCTCGATTTTCGGAGTGACGGTGATTTCCGCGATGCCGTAAAGGCTTCCGACGGCATGGATGGATCGCTCCACGAGGCGGGCGGTCACGGGAGCGACGGTGACGGGAACCGGCACCGAGGCGGTGGCTGCTGCCGCGGACGCGCTCTGGGAGGGGCGGTCGCCTGCCAAGCTCAGAAGTCCGGCCCCGACGAGGATGGCGACCACCGTCGCCGCGATCCCGATCCCGGCCCACAGACGTTTGCTCCAACTTCGGGCAGTCATCCCGATTCACCCCCGTTTCTGTCGCCCACGGACCGCGGCGGCATCTCTCGATCGTGTCGAACGCTCCTGATCGCTGAGGATGCCGAAAAACGCGATGTCCAGAATGTCCGCCGCCTGGGTCCGAAACGACGACCGCCGGCGTGTGAAATAATTCGTAAACATGGTTCCGTACAGCAGATCGCTGATCACCGTGATGATGCGTTCAACGGGCATGGCACGAATGCGACCTTGGGCAATCAGCTCTTGCAGTAATTGCCGCCAAGGCCCAATATTCACGTCTCGATACTCGAAGTAGGTTGGCTGACTTCGATCTTTGAACTGCGCTCGCTCCTGGATCAGCAACTCAACAAGCAGAGAGTTTTTGGCGAAAAATTCGAGATAGGCCCGAATCGCCCCGGCGATGCGTTCCATCGGATCGTCGATCCCCTCGATCCGCGAATCGACGGCGGACTTGAGCCGACGGACGACACGATCCACCGCGGCGAGAAAAAGCTCTTCCTTCCGTGCGAAATAGCGATACACCGTGCCCTTGCCGACGCCCAATTCGTCAGCGACCGCCTGGACATCCACCTGGTGGTAGCCCTGCTCGGCGAAGAGCCGAGCCGCGACGTCGAGGATCTCGTCCCGCCGCCGCTCCTGCAGCGAGGGGTTTCTTGGCCGACCGACCTGCCGCGGTTGGACGGCTGTTTTCGTGTGTTCCTCGATCGGCAAGTGCATTTGTCCTCACCCAAGGTGGCAGCGGCCAGCGCATTTGCGGACGGACCGGTCCGTCATGTAATTGATAGCCTGACTCCTGACGCAAGACAAGTCGATCCCATGCAGCCTCGAAGCCGATCCGTTCACCCGCTGAACAGTCAGACACGACCTATCGAGGGCACGCCGGAGAAACCTCGATAAAACGCCGATGTCCCAGCTTGGCATTGGCTTCCGTCGTGCCGTGCGGGCTGACCCCGGCATGACGACTGAGAGGAGGCCACCCGGAAAATTGGCCGGCTTACTTGCTCAGTAATTTTTCGACTTGGGCCAGCGTATCCTCGAAAGTCTTCCGCAGCCGATGTCCGGCGGGGAGTTGCTCGATCAATGGTTTGGCCGACTTCAGCAAGTCGAGCGCTTCACCGGCTCGCTCTTCCCCTTGCAGGGCGAGGCAGGCCGCGAAATTGTGCTTGAACGCGGCGATGATGGGATGGTCTTCGGGAAAAGCCTTGGGTGCTCGGCGGAGCAGTTCCCGATAAACTTCTTCCGCAGCGACGAGATCACCCTGTTTCAGCAAGTGGTTGGCCCGGAGGTTGAGAGCGTCCACGGCGGAGGGGCTGAAAGGACCGTGGACGCTCTCATAAGTTCGCTGCAATTGCTGAAGGCGCTTCTCGGTTTCTTCGTACCGATCCGTCTCGCTCATTTTTCGAGCGATCGTCCGCAGTGTTTCTAGAGTGTCCCGGTGATGCGGTCCGAGCAGTCTCACCTGCTTCTCGTAGATGGCATCAAGTCTCTCGAACAGGTCCGCAATCTCGGGGCTTTCGCGTGATTGCAGCACCAGCAACAAATGCTGTGCCCGGAGGGATTGTTGCGTCTCGTCCTCAGATTGAAGCTGTGCAAGCTGAATCACCCTTTCGAAACAGGAGATGCCCTCCGCGACTCGGTCGGCGCTGAAATGGACTTCGCCGAGATGGAAAAGCGCGTTGATCGTATCGGGGTGATTGGGACCTTGGATGTGCCGTCGGATCTCCAGGGCGCGGCGTGCGTGGTGATCCGCCACTTGGAGCTTCCCTAAGAACAGATACGCTCTCACCAACGTCAATCGGAGCGCGGCCTCGACGAGCGGTTGATCGGCCAATTGGCCCGAATCGATCTGCTTCGAGGCTCGATCGAGGACCGTCACCAGAGAAACATTCGGATCCGAGGGCAAGCCGCCGACCACTTGCTCGGTCGTATCGATCTTCTCGAACAGATCCTCACCGATGAATCGGGCCAGGGCGCGATGTACTGCCGCTTCGGCTTGGGCCTCGCGCTCGGCCCGAATGGCTCGGACCCAGCCCGTGATACTGATGATGAGACTGAGCAACAATAACACGAGGAATAGCAGTGCCGTGGCCACCTTCCCATAATGGCGATGCATGAACTTCTTCAGGCGATACACCGCGGAGGGGGGGCCGGCCTTGACGGGCAAATCGTTGAGGTAAGCTTCCAAATCCGCGGCCAACTCGGTCACGCTGGCGTAGCGGCGATCGCGTTCCTTCTCCAGGCATTTCATCACGATCCAATCCAACTCGCTGCTGACGGATCGTTTTAGTTGAACGCGCGATCTGGTAGCTCCAGATTTGTTCCGTTTTTCGGCCTCGGAGATGCGATGACTCGGCCGCTTAGGGACGACCTCGCGAATGGTGCGGGCCACTTCGTCCAACGAGCCGCGCAACTCGCTATGCCGCGAGAGAGGTAACTCGCCGCAAATCAATTGGTACAAAATCACGCCCAAGCTATAAACATCGGCGCGAACGTCGATGTCGATGTGACCGGAAATGACTTGTTCCGGTGCGACGTACTCCAACGTTCCAATCATAACGTGTTGGGCCGTGTAAACGGTCTCGTCGATCAGACCGTGGATGAGAGCTTTCGCTACGCCAAAGTCGATGACCTTGGGGACGGCTTGGCCGTCCAGGATCGTCACAAGAACATTGGATGGCTTAAGGTCTCGATGGATGATCCCCTTTTGATGAGCGTGTTGGACGCCTTGGCAAACCTGGATGAATAATTGCACACGCTGGCGAATGTCAAAATTTTCACGGTCGCAGAACTCGGTGATGGGCAAGCCACGCACGAATTCCATGACGAAGAAGGGCCGACCGCTCCCGGTCAGGCCGCCGTCATAAACCTTGGCGATGTTGGGATGGTCCATCAATCCCAACACTTGGCGTTCCTGGGCGAATCGGGCAATGATTTGCTGCGAATCCATGCCCGGCTTGATCACCTTGAGAGCGACGCGACGGCGAACCGGCTCCCGCTGTTCCGCAACGAAGACCATCCCCATACCACCCACGGCCAGACGCTCGAGGATGTGATAACGCCCAGCGATGGTATCACCGACATGGATGGTGCCGTCATCCTCTGTATCCTGGTCCTCCTTTCGCAATTGCGGGCGAGCCGGTGCAAGTGGGGGATTCGCCTTCGCTCCAGCATCTGTTTTTGGTTCGGCATTCGCCAAGCGTCCGGAATTGGCATTGGCGTTGGCGTTGGCGTTGGCGTTGGCGTTGGCGTTGGCGTTGGCGTTGGCCGCAGCGTTCACCTTCACTTGAGCGTTGGCTTTGTCTTCTCCATTCGCGTTGGCTTCTGTGTTGGATTTGTCGACGGCTTGGTCTGAGACGTTCAAACGCAGCGTGGTTAATTCTCGAACCAATCGTTCCAGCTCAGGCTGAAGGTCGGGATGTTGACGGCAGAATTCTTCAAAAACTCGATCCGCGTCGCTTTCGGTCAGCAGTCGGCGACGCGCATCGGCCAGAATATCATGATTGGACATGGCGCACCGCACTCCCAATGAGCCGAGCCGCTCTGAAGCGAGCGGCGATCGTTATCGAA
>JAOAAM010000781.1 GCA_026418875.1 Gemmataceae bacterium
CTCTGGGGAAATTCTGGCTCGATCGTGCGTCTAGTCACCGCGTGGTCAGGGATTCTTGTTGTCGGCTGCGGCCGGGCGCGGGCCGGCGGCAGGCTCCACGTTGCGGAACAGTTCCATAAGCGGGCTGTCGGCGGAATTCAACATGATGCTGCGGAAAGCGGGGGCGAGCTTCTGGTACAGGACGAAGCGAGCGTAAGCCTCACCGTCTCCCCCCAGGGCCTCGATGGCGCGAGCCCAACCGGCGGCCTCTGCTTGGTTGGCCTGTTCCACGATTTGCGCCTCGCCTTTCTTCCGGGCGAGAATCGCTTCCGCCTGGTCCTTGGCCGCCTCCAGATCCCGTTGCCCAACGGTCTTCTTCTCGTTGGCCTTGGTCAGTGCGACCTGCTGCCGCCGCTTCGCCTCGGTGACCTTCTTGACCACCTGTTGTTCGGCCATGACCAGCGCCTGTCGCTGTTCGATGAGCGCCTTTTCCATCGCTAACTTGGCTTCTGCCTCCTGCTGGTTTTTCTGTTCCTGGAATTGCAGTTGCTTCTGCCGGGCCACTTCCCGATCCCGCACCGGCTTGGCGATGGCCTCGGGCGGATTGATCCGGGTGATGAGCGCTTGCACGATCTCGATGCCTTGCGAGTCGCACTGCTCGCGCATCACCTTTTGAAACTCCTTCTGGAAGGCGGTTCGGGTGTCGCCGCCGATGAAGTCGCGCCCGACTTGGCTGGATCCTCGAAGTCGGCAGAAGGAGCGGGCGTTGGGCGTGATAATTTTCTTGACCACCTCGGAGTGGATGGGACTCTCCGCGTCGTGGTCGTTTTCCATCTCGTTGTAGATGACAAAGACCTCGGCCGCTTTATCCGGCTTGATGCGGAATTCGATGATGCCGTCGAGCGAGACCCAAAAACCATCTTTCGACGGGAAGCCCATGTCATCGTTCTGGGCAAGATTGAATCGCTGCGAGCGGCAGTCCACGATGTGGACACGGTAAGCGTAGGGGTTGAGGTAATACGTCCCGGCATCGAGGGTCTCTTCCTGCACGCCGCGAAAGCCTTTCGGCACTAGCAGCTTGTTGGGGTCGGGCGGCATTGGTCCTGCCAGGTTCGTCACCACGCCGCGGAATCCTGCCGGGATGGTGATCGGGTCGTGGAGTTCCACCAGCTCGACATAGTCGCCGTGGGGCCGGAGATGCTCCTGACCTTTGATGACCGCGTTGATCGGATAGCGCCCCGGTCGCAGGACTTCCGGGACGATGCCTTTGTGGTTTTCGTCGGTGGCGAGGAAGTGCCCATAGGGCAAATTCTCGCCGTAGAGCCGCACCCGCACCCCCATCTTGCCCGCGGGAACCTCCACCATCGGGTAGACGTGCCATTCCCAGAAGTAGGGGTTGTAGAAGTAACGGCCCTCGGTCAGTACTTGCAATTGCAAACCCTTGTGCTGCGGACTTGGAGCGACGAGTTGCGGGTTGCCGATGTCCTCCCCGGTCTTGGCGATCAGGACGGCGATGTGCCCCGAGGGGACGTCGATGCGCATCAAGGTGTAGGCGGTGAAGCCCAGGACGAGCAACACTCCGATAC
>JAOAAM010000037.1 GCA_026418875.1 Gemmataceae bacterium
AGATGTGTATAAGAGACAGGGGTAGGTCTGATCTTTCAGATTCAGCAAGCAGACGTGGCCCATGGCTTGCGAACCGAAGCCCGACACCTCGATGTCGTATTTCAGGATGCAGAACCGCTCGCTCAACTTGTGCACCGTCGGTTCAAAAAATTGCCGCTGAAACTCAAAGCACGGACCCCAGGTGAGATTACAGCCGACGTTCAGCCCCTCGCCCTTGACGTGCAGGAACATATCCTCGGCGAAGACTCCCTCGGTGGGGCTGGTGTAATGGGCGCAGCCGGCGGCATGGATGTGATGATCGCCGCTGTACCAACCTTCCGCCGCCGGGTGGATCCAACGCTCCAATTTCACGGCCAACTCCATCGGCCCTCGGCCGTCTGGCCCGGTGCCGGCGACGCGAATCTTCTTCTCAAGCACGCGGTATTCAGGCCCACGGCCGTAACTCATGATCAGGTCGCCTGGGGGCAGGTACACGACACCGCCATCGGGTCGGTAAACCTGATCTTGAAAGAAGAAGTCCGGGGCGAGCCGCTTGGCCCGGGGCGGATACACCCGGCCTTGGCGGTCGCGGAAGGTGAACCGCCCGACGGTCGGCGTGCCGTCGAAGTCGATCACGCGGAGCTTCACCGGGATCGCCGGGCGAATGTCGAAAAGCACGGGCGTCTCCGCTCGAAAGCCCAGGTCTTGGGTTCCTTGCCCCACATCGAAGGAGATGGTTGCCTCGCGCGAGCCGGCCTCGTGGCTGTAGATCAGGGCGATCGCATACTCGACTTTCAACCCGCTGAGGTGCTCGGTCATCGGCCGGCCGGTATACATCTCCATCAGCAAGAAGCGATTCTTCAACTCCTCCATCTCCTGGCGAGCGGCCGCCAGCCGTTTTTGCCCCTCGTCGGGGCTGATGCGGCCCGAGCGGATGCGCTTCTGAATCTCGGCGATGGTCGCCTCGTAGTCGATCTTCTGTCGCGGACCGGCTTGCGGGCTGGTGATCCGGAACCCCTTTTTCACCGTCCCCTCGTTCACCACCTTGACGAGGACCGGGGTATAGCCTTCTTGCTGCAACACGGCTTCGGCAGGGCCACGGCCGACTTTCACCCGCGACTCCGGATTGATGTGGACGCTCAACAGGACGAACGGGTCGAGCAACTGCTGAATGCGCTCGGCCTGGCGTTTCTCTGCGGCCTCACGCAGGGCCGCGGCTTTGTCCTCCGGCAGAGGCGACCCGAGAAACTCCAACGCCTGCATCAACCGCAAGACGTTCTGCCCCAACGGTTGGCCATCGACATCGTGGATCACCTCCAGCTTCTGGGCAGATGCGGTGGGCGACAAGAAGGCGGCCAAGGCTAGCGCGAGAGTGGCTCGGAACATGGTGAAGCCTCCAGGGCGGGAGAGAAAGAGAAGTTGCATGGTTCTTTTCTACATCGCGCCAGGCAAAAATCTCGCAGAAGGTCCTCCCGCCGAGCAGGCCAGTCGCCAGTTCAGCAAGCGGGCCAGATCGCGAGGGTTGGGACAAGCGTTGGCGCAATGCCCCGAGCCGACGTCGGATGGCCGCATGGCATCACGATGCGCGGCTCGCTATGCTGGAAGTGGGGCGGGGACGACGGAGCGCCTGCATGGATGATTTGCGAGCCTGGTTGAGTCAAGCGGGTCCGGCATCGAGGTTGCTCGGCTGGCTGAACTTTTCCGATGGGCCTTGCTGGACGGAAAATGCCGGGGAAACGCTGCCGAACGCGGCCGAATTTGGCTGTCCGACCGGATCAGGCTGTCGAGTATTTCGTGCGGTTTGTGGACGCCATCGGACGAACCGCTGACCGATCCGCCGCGGACAAGATCGAGGGGCGGGGGATCCTCGCTCGATGAGGTACGAAATCGAATTCAAACCGCGTGCCTTTAAGGATCTTCAGAAGTTGCCGAAAGCAGCCCAAAGACGGGTTTTGAAGAAGATCGAGGGACTCCGCCGCGATTTGAGTGGGGACGTCAAACGATTGACGGCATCGACGGAAGAGTTCCGTCTGCGGGTGGGAGATTACCGCGTCCTCTTCGAGTTGGAGGGGGCCGTGGTTGTTGTGTATCGGGTGATCCATCGCAAAGATGCGTACTGAAGGGTGGTCGAGCTGAATGAAAATCCGTGCCCAATTTCTGGCCAAGGACGGGAAGAAACAGTTCGTGGTATTGTCCTACGAGGAGTTCGTGGCACTCCAACGACGTCTTGCGGATGCGGAGGACCTGTTGGAGCTGCGCAAGGCGAAAAAGCGAGAGGGCAAGAAGAAATCGATTCCTCTCGCCGAGGTCAAAAAGAAGCTGGAGGGGAGATAAGGCGTGCGAGGGACCGTAACTCAAGCGGAGCAGGGCGACGTCGTCGGTGAGGGTTAAGCGGGTGTCCGTCGAACGCGGGCCGAGGTTTTCCTGCCGGCAATAGCGGCCGGGAACCTGGCTCGCTATGCTGGAAGTGGGGCGGGGACGACGGAGCGCCTGCATGGATGATTTGCGAGCCTGGTTGAGTCAAGCGGGTCCGGCATCGAGGTTGCTCGGCTGGCTGAACTTTTCCGATGGCCGACCGGATCCGAAATGGCAGCGGCAGTGGGACGACACATTCGCGCAAGCCGCTCAATGGGACGCCCCTCGGCCTTGGGAAGTCGTGCGAGGGTGGCTGACCGAGGAGCTGGACCGGCTGGAGCGGGGCGGCGGGGCAGCGTTTCGGGACACGACACAGGCCCGGGCGGCTCTGGAACTCGTCTTCGATCATGTGCTTCCCGCCTACCGTCAGCACCACGCCGACTGGCTGGGTCGGCTGCCCGATGACGAATTGTTCACGCCGTTTTTCGTCGCTCGAGTCGCCGAGGCCGTGCTGCAACAAGGTTCGCCCTGGTTGGAGACCGAGCGGATCGTCCGGGGGGCGTTGCGGCAGTTGAACGACTTTGTTGGTCATCGACCCATCGCCGTGCTGGAGAGCCGGCCGCAAACCGATTTCTACCCCCACGAGAAGATCCGCCCCGTGCCGATCTACATCCGCGGTGCCGGGGTGGCCCGAGGGAAGTATGCCGAGGTCGTCGAGTTGGCCCTCAAGCTCCTGCGCGAGACTGACCCGGACTTGTTGCACGAGGCTTACTTCGACCCCGCGTTGTTGGATGAATTGGCTTACGACCCCCGACCCATCGACCACAGCCACCCCGTGACGCGCCGGCCGAACTACCTCTTCGGCGAGTGGGATCCGCACCATGTCGATGCCCAAGGGCGCTATCGCCGCTTTGTCGTGCGGAAGCGGACGTTGGACGAGATTTTGTCGCGTGTGCCGAAACACGACACCCCCGAAGCGACCCGAGCCGAGCGCGTCTTCGAGGCGGCGGCTGTTTTCGCCGGGACCGTGCTCATGGCGTCGGGGACGAGCGGCAGCGGGCCGACCACGTTTGATTCGAGCGTCACCCTGTCCAAGCTGGTGCCACGGATCTGTCTCTTATACACATCT
>JAOAAM010000072.1 GCA_026418875.1 Gemmataceae bacterium
GCCGACATCGCCGTCGCCGAGGGGCAGTGTCTGGGCACACCCATGAATTACGGTGGACCCTACCTCGGAATTCTCGCTTGCCGCAAGGAATTCGTGCGACAGCTTCCGGGCCGGCTCGTCGGCGAGACGGTCGATCGCCACGGCCAACGCTGTTGGGTCCTTACTTTCCAGACACGAGAACAGCATATTCGGCGTGAGAAGGCGACGAGCAACATCTGCACCAACCAGGGGCTGTACGCCCTTCGGGCTGCCGTTTACCTCGCCGCACTTGGCCCCGCCGGACTGCGCGAGACGGCCGAATTGTGTTTGCAGAAAGCGCACTTCGCCGCCGACCGCCTCGCCTCCATCCCGGGGGTCGAGTTGCGGTTCAGTCGGCCTTTCTTCAAAGAATTCGCCCTCCGCGTGCCCAAAGAGCCGACGAACATTTTGGCGCGGCTCCGTCAAGACGGCATCCTCGGCGGGCTGGCCTTGAGTCGATGGTATCCCGAACTTGGCGATACGATCCTCGTCGCCGTCACCGAAAAACGCACCCGGGAAGAAATCGAACGGCTCGGCCGCTCATTGGAGGACGCCATCCGTCAGACTTGAGTTACGAGAACCTCGCCCATGCGCCGTGACCTGCTGCTGGTCCTGATCGCCCTCACCGCGCTCGCCCTCATCGGCGTCATCATCGCAGACTGGTGGGCCGGCGGTTCGACACGCGGACCGATGGGGGAGAGTCGGGAAAGTTTTTCGGCAAACCCCTCCAGTGCAAACGAGATCCTCGCCCAACGCCCAACGCAGGATCGTGTGGAAGATGTTCGACCACCGGAGATCCGGCTCGTGTCCGATCGGCAAGCGTATGCCGACTGGTTCCGGCAACATCGGGATGAGCCAGACCTCGACGCCAGGTCACCCGAGGGAGTGGATTTCTCCGCCCAACAAGTGCTGCTCGTTCTATGGGGCGATAAACCGGGTGCCGGGCACTCTTTGCGGGTGGAACGGATCGAAGCACGCGGTGGCGAGACATTGGTGACCATCGTGACTCGAGCACCGGAGTGGGCGGAGAACCCGGCGATCGTGTACCCGGGAGCAACTGTGGCCGTGCCCAAGGGTCGGCCGGTCCGCGTGGTGATTTCCGGCGAGCGGATGCGGCCGGTGCCGATTTTTACCGATTTCCAGCCGCTGCGGAGCCTGGATTTGGAGGTCGAGGTCGAGCCGCACCGACCGGATCGAGACGGAACGTGACTCCGCAACGACGAGCGGCAGTCCCGAGAGTGCGACGACCCACGACTGTTGGAGCGATTCGCACCTGGGGCGAGAGGCCTGATTTCAGTGGATGCGAGTGGACATGAATAACACCCAATCGACCGAGCTACTGTTTGAACTGAGCCGTCCCGGCCGACGTTGCCATCGACTCCCCCCGTGCGATGTGCCGACGCGGCCGTTGACCGAAATGCTGCCCGCGACCGCCCTGGCCGATCAGCCGCCCCCGCTGCCGGAAGTGGCCGAGAGCGACGTCATCCGCCATTTCGTCAACCTGTCCACGCGGAACATGTCGATCGACACCAATTTCTACCCGCTGGGTTCGTGTACGATGAAGTACAACCCCAAGCGGCATGAGCGCTTGGCCGCCCTTCCGGGATTCGCCGACGTCCACCCCTTGCAGCCCGACGAGACCGTGCAAGGCATGCTGGAATTGCTGTATGAAATGCAGGAGTTCCTCGCGGAAATTTCCGGCCTGCCCGCCGTGTCGTTACAACCCGCGGCCGGGGCACAGGGCGAGTTGACGGCCCTGTATGTTGCGGCGGCCTACTTCCGCGACATCAACCAGCCGCAGCGAAAACGGGTTCTTGTCCCCGACAGTGCCCACGGAACCAACCCCGCCAGTGCCGCCTTGGCAGGTTTCGAGACCGTCACCGTCAAAAGCACCGCCGAGGGACTCGTCGATCTCGCCGACTTACGCTCCAAGCTCGACGAGCGAACCGCCGTCTTCATGATCACCAACCCGAACACGCTGGGGCTATTCGAGAAGCAGATTCGGGAAATCACGGATCGGCTGCATGAAGCCGGCGCTCTCGTCTACCTCGATGGCGCGAATATGAACGCCATCTTGGGGATCACCCGCCCCGGCGACTTCGGTGCCGACATGCAACATTACAACGTCCATAAGACCTTCACCGGCCCGCATGGTGCCGGCGGTCCCGGCTCCGGCCCCATCGCCGTCCGCGATTTCCTCGCCCCCTACCTGCCGGTCCCCGTCGTCGTCAAGGATGGTGACTCGTACCGCTTGGAATTCGACCGACCCAAGTCCATCGGCCGAGTGCGGACATTTTTCGGCAACGTCGGCATCCTCTTCCGCGGCTATTGCTACATCCGCACCCTCGGGCCTGACGGGTTGAAAGCGGTCAGCGAAAATGCGGTCCTAAATGCGAACTATTTGCTGGCGCGGCTCAAGGATGTGTTGGAGGTTCCCCACGGCGACCGTTGCATGCACGAATTCGTTGCCACGGCTCGCAAGCTCCTCCGCAACCGGAAGATCAATGCCATGTCCATCGCCAAGCGGCTGCTCGATTTCGGCTTCCACGCCCCGACGGTCTACTTCCCCCTCGTCGTCTCCGAAGCGCTGATGATCGAACCGACCGAGACCGAAAGCCGCGAGACTCTCGATCGGTTCGCCGACACTGTGCGGCAAATCGTCGAGGAGGACCCGGCCTTTTTGGAGAAGGCCCCGCACACGCTGCGGATCAGCCGGCCCGATGAAGCAAGAGCCGTGAAAAACCCGATCCTCCGTTGGCAACCCTCTGCCGGCAACCCGACACCCGAGGGTGCCGCGGCGAGCAGGTGATGGATCGACATGCCGCCGATCGTCCGATGCCTGCCGTTACTGAACGAATCGGGGCCAGTGCAGATGGCCGCCGATGAGGTACTGCTCGAATCCGCCATCGCCGGAGTCGCCACGCTCCGGTTCTACACTTGGCGAGAGCCAACGCAGAGCCTGGGTTACTTCCAACCGACAGCCGAGCGGCGTGCTGGGCTGCCGTGGGTCCGTCGTACCAGTGGCGGCGCGGCCTTGGTCCATCACCACGAGCTGACCTACGCCTTGGCTCTTCCGCCTGGGTCGCCTTGGCAAAAGCGCGGCGAATCGTGGATCTGCCGCATGCACACCATCATCGGCCAGGCCTTGCAACGGTTGGGCGTGCCCCTCCACCCGGTCCGCTGCGAAACCGAGGTGAAAGTCGGCCCAGTGCTTTGCTTCCTGCACCACACCCCCGGCGACCTGCTCCTCGCCGGGCGGAAGATCGTGGGCAGCGCCCAGCGGAAGTCCCGGGGAGCACTGATGCAGCACGGGGGCATCTTGCTCGCCCAAAGCCCGTTCACCCCGGAGTTGCCCGGAATCCGCGACCTCGTCGGCCTCGAATTGACACCCAACGAACTCGCTCAGGCCATCGCGGAGGATTTCCAAGCCGACACCGGCTGGGAATTGCGGGCCGAATCGTGGACCGAGCTCGAACTGCGACGCCGCACCGAATTGGCGGAGAGCAAATACTCCCGCCCAGAGTGGAATGAGAAACGCTGATCGACCTGGGAACCCGTGCGACGGTGATTCGTCTCAAGGCATCTCGAACACTCTCTTCTTCCAGAACTCGTGCAGGGCATTCAAGCTGCGGAAGCCGTAAACCTCCCGCAAGGCCCGTTCGATCCCTTGCTGTTGGGATTTTTTCAAGAATGTGATCAGACTTTGCGGCCCCTTCTCGGCAATCAACGTATCCGCCAGTGACACGCTCTGCACATAGAACGCCGTCACCGACGCGGCCGGCGGGAAGTCGGTACTTTGCAGCAGACGATCCCACGGCAACAGTTGCCCGTCCCGGGCCACCTTCGGCAAAGCCAGCAAGTACCGCTCGACGTACGATCGCGGCATCGACCAGACGGCGATCGCTTCCTCGGCCCAGCGGGGCAACGGCGGGTCCGGGAACAGGTCGGCCAAAACCAGATGCGTGACCTCCCGAGCGATGGCCGCGCTGGGGAAATCCGGCTCGTCGCCGGGAAAATCAAGTCGCCGACGCACAACCTGGCCGTCCACGATCTCCACCGTGGCGTGGCCCCAGCCCCGCGGATCTTTTCCCGTCGCCTTGCGGTACTCGACCCCCGTCGGGTGAATGTAAACGTCACACGGAGTGGACCAGGCGAATTTTGTCTCCCCGACCCACCGATCGCGGGCCGCCGTCAACTGTTGCTCCAGCAGCTTCAGCAGTTTTGCGGCATCATTGGCAGAAAGATGATGCAACAGGCGAAAATTCGTCGAAAGGGTTGCCGTCCAACCCGCCGGGGCCACCACGGCATGGCTGACCGGTGTGACCCCATCCTCCAGCCGCTGCCGCACTCTCCGGGCGAATTCGGCGAGCTCGGGCTTGCTTGCCGCCAGCCGAATCGCTTCGTCGAGTTCGACCTCCAGTTGACGGCGCACGCCGGGATCGGTCACCGGGCCGGATCGCAACCGCTCCACCAC
>JAOAAM010000110.1 GCA_026418875.1 Gemmataceae bacterium
CATCGGGGCTGAACGCCACGCCATACACCGTGTCGCTGTGAGCGTTTTTGATCTCGCGGATCAGCGAGCCGGTGGCGGCATCGACGATCTTCAACTCGCCGTCTTCCGTGGGAGCGCCGCCGCCGCAGGCCAATTGGGTGCCCTGCGGTGCGAAGGCGAGGGCGACGACGTTGTGGGCGAACCCCGTCACGCGATGGGCGATCGATCCGCTGGCCAAATCCCAGATTACGACCTCTTGGAATGACCCCGACGCCAGCCATTTGCCATCGGACGAAATGGCCAACGATTCGACGAGGGAGCGGTGGGCGGCGGGCGGCTCCGTCAACGCGGGGTCCACGAGTTGCCGCAGCCACTTGCCGCTAGCCACCTCGAAGATGTGAATTTGATTCCCCCGCCCGACGACGACCTCCGCCTGGTTGGGAGTCAGTGCCACGGCGTGAATCGGCGTGACGGCGGCGGGCAGGGCCGACAGCACCACTTGGGGTTTGGCGATGACCGTGGTCGGCGGCTTCGCTCCCTGGTCGATCCACAACTTGATCAGGGCGAGTTCCTGCGGCGTGAGCGGTTCCTCATCCTTGGGCGGCATGAACGGCTTTTGCGTCTTGCCGACGTAATGCACCAGCGGCGACTCGGCCGATTTGCCCGGGATCACGACCGGACCTTTCGCCCCCCCCTTCATCACGCCTTCGTAGCTGCCCGCATCGAACTTCCCTTTTAACTCCTTGCCCGAGTGGCACACCGTGCATTTCGCCCGCAGGATCGGCTCGATCTCCTTCTCGTATTGCACCGGGTCCTGACGATCCAAAGCGATCACTTCAATCGGCTTGTCCGCCCCGAACGCGACTCCGGCCCACGCGAGTCCCATCATCGTCAGCCATCGGCACATCGAAATGATCTCCGTGAAACGTCGTCCGGAAGCCGCTTGATCGCTCCGGCCCATATCCTGTGACCGCGGCCCGGCGACCGGGTCGGGGGCCGTGGTCATGGAACCAACTTCAGCGTGATCTTCGCCTCGCTCACAATCGGCGTCTTGCCCTCGTACAACCCGGTGACTTGCACGACCACGTTGGCGATTTCGCCCGGCATGGCGTCGGCGGCCACCATCACGGGGAGTTTCGTCTCGCTCTGGTCGGCGGCGATCTTGCCCTCCGGCACGGTCACGCCCTTGGCGTTCTCCGGCACGACCACCTTGACCTGATATTCACCGGTAAAGCCAGCCTGACGTGCCACCTTGACCGTTAATTCCCCTGCCGTTCCCACTTTGACGTCCGCGATGCTTACCGTGACATTGGCGAGCGTGGCGGGGATGATGTTCAGGGTGATCGGCAAGGCAGGGGCTTGGATCGCCGTGTTCACCTTCTGGCCTTTGACCTTCTCGAATGGGTATTGCGCCTCGCCGCGGACCACGTAGGAATAAGTGCCCAGGGGGGCGTTGTTGGCGATGTTCAGCGTCACCGACCCGTCGTTTTTGTCCGGAGGGATGGTGAAGGGCTGGTTGTTGCCATTGAACTGCGTGCCGGGGTAGAGCGGTTGATTGGGTTGGGGGCCTGGCACGACGTTGACTTGTACCGGCACTTTGAATTCGGGCCAGATCCGCTCGATCTGGATTTGCAGGTTCGCTTTGTCGCCTTGTTTGATCGTCAGTTCGGCGGGTTGGACCGTGAGGCGGAACGGCGGCTTGTCGCGGATGGCGATCACGAGTTGGCGATCCATGCGGCTGAGGACCGGCTGCTGCGGTGCCTGGCCGGCCCACACGATGGTGGCCGGACGTGCCTCCCGCGTGACCGGCTGGCCGCCGATCATCGCCGTCCCCTTCACCGTGAGGACCGCCTCGTCGGGCGGAGCATCGGCGGCGGCGCTGAGCACCAAGACCGCGTGGCGCTGGTTCGGGGCCAGTCGCTGTGGCGGGCAGGTGACCCCAGCCGGAAGCCCATCGACGCTCAAATCCACGGGTGCATTCATGCCGTCGCGACGGTCGAGGAACACGTCCAAGGCCAACTCGCCGCCGGCGTGCAAGACCCCCGCCTCGGGCCGCATCGGCGACGACGGCATGACAACGAGGCGGAAGTCGGGTTGCGGAGGAGTGATGGTGAGTCGATAGAGTTGCCTTGGGCCGTACTCGGTGGCACTGTCTCGGGCACCCACGACGATCCAATAGTTGCCGTCGGCAGGGGCCGTGAACGTCAGCGGCGACGGGTCGGCAGTTCGGTTGAAGAATTGGAAGGGGTGCAACAGTTCACGCGGATCGTCCTGCTCGGCCAGGGGGTTGGCTTTCGGGTCCGCCGGCCGCACCGTCACGTAAAAATCCGCCGTCGCACCGATACGTTCGCCAAACAATTTGATGGTCCACGTCTCGCCCTTTTTCGCCGTGATCGAGTAAAAGTCGCGGTCCAAAGGCCGGTCGACCCGACCAGCAACGTCGGCCGGCAGCGGGATCGGCGTGGCCTGATCCGGCTGGTCGTTCGGTTCCTGTTCGAGGCGAACCGGTGCCTCGGCCCACAACAACCAGGCAGGGTTCGATGGCCCCGACGATCCGGTCAGGCGATACTCAAAACCGTCGAGCAAACCGCGAGCGGCAGGGATGTGATCTTGAGTCGCGAGACGGTATCGCCCCGCAGGGTCGTTGGGGGCGCTCACCTGCACCACCAATTTTTCCAACGGACGGCCCTCCTCGATCGCACCTGGGTCCAGCGTGCCGCCGGGGAGATTTCGGCCAAACAGCGTAATCGAGGCCGATTGGCCCGGCTCGATCATCGGCGGGAAGACGGCGTCGATCCAAGGTCCCGTGGTGACCGTCAAGCGGTAGTAGTGGTCGGTGTTGCCGGAGTTGTGCGTGAATTGGAAGACCCTCACGAAGCAGGGGCCGTCGTGCGGCCAAGTCAGATCGGCCAGGGCATCGGCATCTCGATAACGGCGTTGGAAGGCGAGGCGACGCCCATCGGTGTCGTACACTTCGACGGCAGGCCGTGCCCGGCTGTCGATGCTCGACGCCGCGACGTGCAACAACACTCGCTGACCCTTCGATGCCGTCACCTGGAAATAATCCACGTCGGTGGGCTGATTGATCATGCCGTTGACGACGCTGTTCAACGGGACGGCTTGAGCTTGCGGTACGTCGTTGTTGGGTTCGACTTCGCTCCGTTCTTCCATCGTGCCCACGGCGAACGGCCGGGGATTGCTGATCCCCCACTTGTTGATCAAGCGGACGTCGTGCAACCCGGGGGGCACATCAGCGGCCACAGTGATCTTGAAGCGGGTCACCCCTAACGGAGCGGGGCGGTTGCCACGTCGCCGGGACGTCGGCATAGGCGGCGGCTCGGGTGGTTTGCCATCGGCAGGTGGCGGCGGGGCAATCGGCTCTGCCTTGATGCCCGGGTGACTGAAAAACAAATCTTCGGGGTCTTCGATGTCGGTTCCCGTCAGCGTCACTTCGACGGTCGAGCCGACCTGAGCGCCGGCTGGAAAAATCGACTGCAACCGAGGCCGAGGAAGCGTCGGCAAATTTGGCTGCGCTTGGACATCGCTGACGATTAGCAGGCTAAGGCTCGCCACGAACGTCGCCAAAATGCCGCGCATGCCAAAAGTCTCCGTGAGCGTCTTCCGGAAGGAAATGGCAAAACGGGGGGTGAGTCGGACCAGCCGCCTGGGCCGACCAGCATCGGTGGGTATGTGTTTGATGCTAGACGTTCTGGCCAAATCGGTCAAGGTGTACGACACTCATGCCCGACCCGCAGCCCCGCCCACAGATCGATCGGCAAACACTTCAGGCGGAGGGCCTGGTGCCTTCCCGTGGGGAAAGACTGGCCTTCTAAGCCAGCCCGTTTTCCGGTTTGACAAGCTCCGATGACATCCAAAACTGGAACGATGGAGTCCCTCGGCCCGCGGCATCGACACCGAAGGCGATGCCCGCGGCGTTGTGGACCGGCGGCACCGATCAAGAGTACGGGCGGGCCTGCTCGGTCTTTTGAAAAGTCGGAAATTTTGACGGTGTTGGAATGTTGGGAAAGATGGGAACTGATGAAAAACGGCCCGTGAACCTGGAAGGTGGGATGATGATGCCCAGGGGCAGAGCCAACCTGGCGGTCGGTTTCCGATAGACGGGGGTATCGACCCTTCGCCGCGATACACAAACCGGAAGCGTCACCCTGCATTGCGTTTTCCTGCGAATTCGCTATGCAGGGTGTTCATGGATGGAACCCGATGATGAGTGGATTGGGGAAACTGTCAACGGCTCTGGCGATCCTGGTCATGTCGGCGGCTTCGTCGAGTCTCCCCGCCGCTGACAAGGTACATCGGCAGGCGTTGGGTGAAGGAAGCGTCCACTTCCTGCGTGGCCCTGCGAATGTACGATTCGAGGTTCAGGAGCATGGCCTTTCCCGAGAACACGCTCACAAAGGCGACGCTTCGGAGACGATTCGCCTCGTCGCCCAACGTGCCGACCCCGTGTCGGAGCCTTTCATCCACTTCGTCTATCCGACCCCCCGTGCCCCGGTCTCTCCCGAGTTGAAGGCGGGGCTGTGGCTTCGAGCGAAGTCCAGCGGTGTGCAACTATGGGCCAGGGTGGTCCTCCCACACGTTCAGAACCCGCAGCGACCCGAGGCAGCACGGACCGTCTTGATCGAGGGATCACGGTATCTCCACGCGAACAACTGGCAGCGACTGGAATTAGGGGATGCCGTGGCGGCTCTGCGACGCCAGATTCAACTGTTGCGCTTGGAGTTGGGTAAAGAAATTGACATCAGCGATGCCTACGTCGATCAACTGGTGCTGAACGTCTACACTGGCGAGGGCGAAGTGCAGGTCTGGATGAACGAAGTCGAAATCGGCCCGGTTCTCGGCGAGCAGCCCACGCTGAGTACCTCCGAAGCGTCGACGGTCGGATCCCGAACGCTCCGGACTTCCGCCACCGTCGAGGTCGTGCGGGATCAGTTGACGGTGGATGGGCGACGGTTCTTTTTCCGCGGCATCCGCCTGACGGACACCCCCGTCGAGGTTCATCGCCGCGCGGGATTCAACACGTTGTTCCTCGAACCCACCGCACCGAACCAGACAATCGAGGAGTTGGCACGCCAAGAGTTATTCGCTGTGCCCATCCTCGCCTTGCCGGACCTCGATCACGGCGTGATTCCCGTAACGCGGTCCGAGAGCGGGTTGTTGCCGCGGGAGACGCTATCCCGACTGGATCAAACCGGGCGCCTGCTCTTCTGGTATCTGGGGGATGATCGCGGGCAGGAGCAGTTGGAGCGGGTGGCCCGGCTTGCGTCTCGGGTGCGGGAGATGGACCCTGATCGGCCGGTGGGTGTCAACGCGGGCGAGGCCCTTTGGCCCTACTCCCGCCACGTCGACCTCCTGGGGGTCCACCGCTGGCCGCTTCATACCGGACTGGAATTGATGCATTACCGCGATTGGTTGCGGCAACGGCGCTTCCTTGCTCGACCGGGGACGTTCACTTGGACATGGGTGCAAACGCACCTGCCGGCCTGGCATACGCAGTTGGTCTATCAGAAACCGCCGACGGCTTCGTTCGACGAACCCATCGGACCGCAACCGGAGCAGATCCGGCTGTTGACCTACCTGGCCGTCGCCGCCGGCTGCCGGGGTCTCGCTTTCTCCTCGGATCGTTTTCTGGCGGACACACATCAGGGGCGCGATCGGTTGCTTGGCGTGGCGTTGCTGAACCTCGAATTGCAGATGCTCGAGCCGATCTTGCTCTCGCTCGTCAAGCCGCCGACTTGGATCGACACTTCGCATCCGCAAGTGAAAGCGGCGGTGCTCCACGGGGAGAAGGGGATTCTCGTTCTGCCGATCTGGCTAGGGACAGGTTCGCAATGCGTGCCGGGCCAGGCTGCCGCGGCCGGGTTACGGGTCGTGGTGCCGATGGTTCCACCAAACTACCAGCCTTGGGAGGTTTCTCCCGTCGAGGTTCGCTCGCTGGTGCCACGCCGTGTCGCCGGGGGGACGGAGATCGTCTTGGCCGACTTCGGACTGACCGCGGCGGTCGTCTTCACCAGCGACATGAGTGCCGACGGCCCGGTGGTGTATTGGCAGCAACAGGTGCGGCGAATGGCTGAGTCGGCCTCGGGTTGGTCGGTCGACCTGGCGCGCGTTGAGTTGGACAAGGTCCGTCAGGTCCACGACCAGCTTGCCGCATCCGCCCCGCCCGTGTACGGCGATCAGGTTCTTCTCCGGGATGCCGAACGACGTTGGCAGTCGGCCCAAACCTTGCATCAGGCCCGGCGATTTCGGGAGGCATACCAAGAGGCCCATCGGGCGCTTCGCCCGGTGCGTCAGTTGATGCGTTTGCAATGGGATCGTGCGGTGGGCGAGGCCGGCACCCCGACCGCCACACCGTATCTGGTCAGTTATTTCACCCTGCCCCGGCATTGGTCGTTCATGGAAGCACTGAAGCAGACGCGCCCGGGGGAGAATCTGCTGGGCGTGGGCGGCTTCGAGTTGCCACAGGCCCAAGGTTGGTCAGTCTCGCAAGTCAGCCAGGACCAGGTTCGGATGGGTGCCCGTTTGGGTGTGGATAAGCCGCGCGAGGGTGCTCGTTACCTGGAACTAGCGATGGCCCCGACCGAGGCCAAGAACGCCCCGGAGGCGTTGGAGCGATCGGTGATCGCCGCGACGAGCGACCCGGTGCGCCTCCCCCCGGGGACGCCGATCCGTATTCGCGGCTGGGTGCGAATCCCCACCCCAATCACCGCCTCTCCGGACGGTGCCTTGTTTTACGACAGTGCCGGCGGCGAGCCACTGGCGGTACGCCTGACCGACGCGACCGATTGGCGGCCCATCACCCTGTTCCGCCGTGTACCGCCCTCCGGCGAGGTGAAAGTCACCGTCGCCTTGACCGGGTTGGGCGTGGTGCAGTGGGATGACGTGCGGATCGAACCGTTGTTCGAAGCGAGTGGCAACTAGGTTGAACAGATCCGGGCCGCGTGAGAGAGCATGACCTCCAGCGACTCCATCGGCAGGCCGATGACGTTCGACAGACTGCCGCGAATCACGCGGACATAGGGATCGTCGGGGCCTTCGATGGCGTAGGCACCCGAACAGCCGACCCAACGATGGGTGGCGATGTAGGCGTCTAGTTCGGCGTCAGTAAAGGATTTCACGACGCACTCGCTGACCTCCTGCCAGGCGAGCTGCCAATCCTCGGGGCGTTTCCAGAGGATGACGCCGGTCCACAGTTCGTGAACCTGGCCGCCCAACAGGCGGAGGATGCGTCGGGCGTCGGCTTCGTCGTCGGGTTTGCCGATGACCTCGCCGCGAAGCCAACCCACGGTGTCGGC
>JAOAAM010000225.1 GCA_026418875.1 Gemmataceae bacterium
CCGTCATCCACCACCACGATCCGATCGACTCCCCCCGCGTCGATTTCCACGTCGATCCGTCGAGCGCCGGCGTCGATCGAATTTTCCAGAAGCTCCTTGATGACCGATGCGGGCCGTTCGATGACTTCCCCCGCGGCGATCTTGGTCACGACATGATTCGGGAGTTGGCGGATTTTCGGCATGGTGGGCTAGGGTATCGAATCCGAACGGACGGGCGTGCAGAGAAGACCATCAACCCTCGCGACGGGCGGCGGCACGAGAATTCGCCTCGGCAGAGTCGAATCGCCAGCCGAGTTTTTTCAACTTGCGCTCCAAGGTACTCGGCGTTAACCCGAGCTTGGCGGCCGCGGCGGCGACATCATTCCCGGTTTCGGCCATCGCCGACCGGACCTGCTCCTGCAAGCGGGCATCCTGCATCATGCGATACAAGGTCCGCTCGCCGATGCCGAGGATTCGGGCCGCCTCTTCCCGATTGCCCTTGGTGAGTTCGAGGGCGCGTTGCATGTAATAGATTTCGACTTCGGAGAGGGGCCGGCCGACCAAGGCATCCACGCCGGTGCGTGGGGCCTCCAGCCCGGCGACGCGGCGGAGCGGTTCCCCTTCCTCGACGTCGTCCAAGTGCAGCACGCCGTCGGAGTCTTGCACGACCATGCTTTCGATCAGGTTTCGCAATTCACGGACGTTGCCGGGCCAGTTGTAATTGCGGAAAGCCCGTTGCAAGTCGTCGCCGATCCGCTCGACGTTTTTTCCGTGTTTCGCATTAAACTGCTTCAGGAAATGGTTCGCCAACAGGCGGATGTCGTCGCCGCCTCTCTCCCGCAGCGGCGGCAGCCGGATGGTGCCCACTTTCAAACGAAAGTAAAGATCCTGGCGGAATTTGCCTTCGGCGATCATCGCCTCCAAGTCGCGGTTAGTTGCGGAGAGGATGCGAACATCGACCTTGATGGGCGTATTCGAACCCAGCCGCGTCACCTCGCCGATTTCGAGAACCCGGAGCAACTTCGCTTGCAGGTTCAGGGGCATGTCGCCGATTTCGTCGAGGAACAAGGTGCCGCCGCTGGCGTACTCGAATCGCCCTTGCCGCAGCTTGTCCGCCCCGGTGTAGGCCCCGGCTTCGTGTCCGAACAACTCGTCGTCCAACAGATTCTCGTTGAACGCGGTGCAATTCATGGCGACGAAGGGCTTGGCCCGCCGGGGGCTGTTGTTGTGCAGGGCGCGAGCCACCAACTCTTTGCCGGTCCCATTTTCCCCAAGGATCAGCACCGGAGCGTTGGTCGGGGCGAACTGCTTGATCCGAGCGATCACCTGCGCCATCTTCGGGCTGTTGCCGATGATGCCGCCCAGCCCGAAGCGTTCGTCCAACTGACGGCGCAGTTCCCGCTCCCGGCGTAGCCCTTCCGCCGTCTTGGCGACCACCGTCCGCAATTGCTCCAGATCGATCGGCTTGAGCATGAAGTGGTCTGCGCCCTCTTTCATTGCTTGGACGGCACTGTTCACGTCGCCGTAGCCAGTAATCACGATGACCTTGGCCTCGGGCTGCTTGGCTTGAGCCTTGCGGACGATCTCCATGCCGTCCACGCCCGCCATCTTCAGGTCGGTGATGATGACGTCGAACGGTTCCTGGTCGATTTTCTTGGCACCCTGTTGACCGCTGCCCGCGACGACGCATTCGTAACCGACTCGTTCCAACCCTTCGCCGATGACCTCGGCATGGGCTAACTCGTCGTCGATGATCAGCACACGCAACGGTTCGCCGGGGAACTGAGTCATGCCGGAATTCTACACCCGGCTGCGCGACCTGTCTGCACGGGACGACTCGGGTCACTGCCGGACGCCTGTATGCCCGGGCTTGACTTTCATCGGCCGCATCCAAGATTTCCGGATGGTCAAGGACGATGGGTACGGACCGGCGGTGCGGCACGAGGCTCCCGCCGGAGGCTCCCGCCCGAGGGAATCGGTTGCCGCGCTCGTCGCCGACTCCGCGCCGAGGTGTGAGTTTTCGGCGTGCGTGGGCGGGGAGGCAGCACTTCCGAAAAGTCGCTTCCGGCGTGCCAAGGAGGCGGCGCTTCGGGAAATCGCAGCCTGCGGCCCAGCGTAGGTCTCAGGCGGAGGCTGCTCCCGAGTCGGCGAAAAGTCGGAATGATGGAAATGAAAGAAATGATGGAAAAAGTACGGCCTCCTGCGGATGGTGGGATGAAGATGAATTCCCGCCGGATGACCGCTGCTATCAGTCACGGTTGTTGTGAAGACGATGACAACCGAATTTCACGGTTTTGCCCGCTGGCCCGGCAGTCGTCCTGCGTTGCCTACAATGCCCGTGGTGAGAGGGAGCGGCCCATGACCCCGGACGAGCTGGAAAGCGACCCACGGTTCCCGAGCGGCAAATGGCACGGCTTCTGGACTCAGACCGTGCCCGTCCGCGCGAAACCGCAGCAAGAAATGATCCTGACCTTTCGCCGCGGCGTCATCCAAGGCGAGGGCCGGGACATGGTCGGTCCATTCCTCATCCGCGGCAGCTATTCAACGGCCGACGGAAAATGCCACTGGACCAAGCGCTACGTCGGCAAGCACGACGTTTTCTATCGTGGCTTCAACGAAGGCAAAGGGATTTGGGGCACTTGGGAGATCGCGGACGAAGTGGTGTTGCGTGGCGGATTCCACATCTGGCCCGACGGTATGACCGACCCCACCGGCTCCACCCTCGCGGAGGAGGCGGACCTACCGGTGGGAGAACTGATCGGGGCGAAGTGACAGTTGTGATGGGTGAATGGGTGGAGTGACAAGCGTGATGGGCGAAATGACAGGCGTAACGCGAATGGGTGAAGTGACCGGCGTGATGGGTGAGGTGCCGACCGCCACGGGCCGGCTCGAGGGCGAGCGAAGAGACGGGAGCGGGAGCGCGGATTCGATGCGAACGACGGTCGATGTCAGCGGCGTGCGATTCGGCCCGGGCGAGCCGTTGGCTTGGATTCTCGGCCCGTGCGTCATCGAATCGCGCGACCTG
>JAOAAM010000275.1 GCA_026418875.1 Gemmataceae bacterium
ACCAGGCGGCAGAGATCCTCACCAGGCAAGCGGACAGTTGGTCACAGACTCGGCAAAGTGTTCGGCAGATCGCCCGAGTGCTGGAGACCGCCGCGGAGCACCTGCAACAAATCACCTCGAATCGAGAACAATTCGACTCCGCCACGGACCAATTGAACGATTTCATGACGACGCTCGCCGACCTGCTGCCAATTCTAACCGAGGCGATCGACTCGTCGTTGGGTGTCGACGCGGACGACATCCGAACGTTGCGCCAGCACCTGGATCAGACTGCTCGCTATCTCCCGGACCTGCGCCATCGTACCGCCGATTCGCTCACGGGGATCCGATGGCTCGCCCTCTTGGGCGGCGTCTTGCTGTGCCTCGGCGGAATGCGACAATTTTGGGACGGATGCTTCGCGAAGGATCGAATTTCGTTGTGAAGCACCTCGCATTCGGAGCATGACGTCGGGAAAAAAAGGGGTGCCGGCGCCGGTGCGTCGACACCCCGAATTTTTTCTGGACCCCCGCGCTGAGCCGTCACTTGATGAACAGCATCTCGCGGTAGGTGGGAATGGGCCACAGATCGTCGGCGACCATCGTCTCCAACCGATCGGCCACGCGTCGCACCTCGTTCATCGCCGGGATCACTCCATCCCGCATGTGCTTGGCGTGTTCGTAGACATCGCCATGATGGTCCGCCATCTGGTGCTCCAAGTCGGCCAAGGCTTTTTGCAGCTCGGTGATGCTCGACGTCAAATGCCGTAACAGCTCCATTTGCGCCGAGGCATCGACACCGGCTTGCTTGGCCGCATTGACGGCCTGGGCCACTTCACCTTGATAGCGGATCGCGGCGGGCAGGATCATGGTGCGGCCCATGTAGTTGGTCAGTCGCGCCTCCACGTTGATCGTCTTGATGTAGTTTTCGCACAGGATGTTGAATCGGCTGTCCAACTCCCGCTCACTGTACACGCCGTACTTCCCGAACAATTCGATCGTGTCCCGACGGATAATCACCGGCAGGGCCTCGACCGTATTCTTGAGGTTGGGCAGACCCCGTCGCTCCGCCTCGGCATGCCATTCGGCCGAGTAGTTATCACCCATGAACAGGATCTTCTTGCTCTCACGGATGAGGGGCGGCAGCAACTCCTTGATCGCGGTGTTCAGGTCCTTGCCCCCGCGGACGGCGTTTTCGAGTTGGGTCGCGATGTAATCGAGCGACTCGGCGACGATCGTGTTCAACACCGTGTTCGGGCCAGCGATCGACTGCGATGCCCCCACGGCCCGGAACTCGAATTTGTTCCCCGTGAATGCAAAGGGGCTGGTACGATTGCGGTCGCCCGCATCACGAGGGATTTTCGGCAACACGCTGACGCCAATGTCGAGCGTTCCCGCGGCTTTCGTGCTGGTCGCGGCTCCCTTCTCCAACTGGTCCATCACGTCTTGAAGCTGGGTGCCCAAGAACACGGAGATGATCGCCGGCGGGGCTTCGTTCGCACCCAAGCGGTGGTCGTTACCGGCAGTGGCAACGGCCACGCGGAGCAACTCAGGATGCTTGGCCACGGCCCGGATGACCGCAACGCAGAAGACGAGGAACTGCGCGTTGTCGTGGGGGGTCGTCCCTGGTTCCAACAGGTTCTCGCCCGTGTCCGTGGACATTGACCAGTTGTTATGTTTGCCCGATCCGTTGATTCCGGCAAAGGGCTTTTCGTGCAACAAGCAGGCCAGGCCGTACTTCGGTGCCGTCCGCTTGAGGATCTCCATAATCAGCATCTGGTGGTCGGTCGCCAGGTTGGAGTCCTCGAACGAGGGAGCGATTTCATACTGCGAGGGAGCGACCTCATTGTGCCGAGTCTTCACCGGCACGCCTAGTTTGAAGAGTTGGGCCTCGCAATCCGCCATGCAGGCCAGCACCCGCTCGGGGATGGAGCCGAAGTATTGATCTTCCAGTTCCTGCCCCTTGGGCGGCGGGGCACCGAACAAGGTCCGACCGGCGTTGATGAGGTCGGGACGAGCGTAATAGAAGTTTTTGTCAATCAGGAAGTACTCCTGCTCCGCGCCGACCGTGGTGAAGACTCGTTTGACGTCATTTCGGCCGAATAGCCGTAGGATTCGCAGCGCCTGCTTGGAC
>JAOAAM010000279.1 GCA_026418875.1 Gemmataceae bacterium
GACCTGGGCCGATTTGAAGCCGCTTTTACGCCACGCACCAAGGCAGTGTTGATCAACAGCCCGGCGAATCCGACGGGGGTTGTCATCCCTCCTGAGGTGCTTCAAGGGGTGGCCGACGTGTGCCGCCGGCGGGGCGTGGTGTTGATCAGCGATGAGATTTACCACGCATTCTGCTACGATGGGCCGTTCCACAGCCCCGCTGAGTTTGACGAGAACGTGCTGGTCGTGGATGGCTTCGGCAAAACCTATGGCATGACCGGCTGGCGCATGGGGTTCGCGCATGGGCCGAAGTGGCTCATCGATCAGATGTCCGTCTTGCAGCAGTTCACCTTCGTCTGCGCTCCGAGCATCGCCCAAGAGGCGACGTTGGCCGCTCTCGAATTTGACGTCTCGCCGATCATCGCCGACTACCGCCAAAAACGAGATCGAATCTGCGAGGGGCTGAGCGGGCGATACGAATTTGTGCGACCGGCGGGAGCTTTTTACGTGTTTGTTCGCTCTCCTCGCCCAAGCGCCACGGAGTTCGTCGAGGAAGCGATACGGAACAACCTTCTCATCATCCCCGGCTCGACGTTCAGCCAGCACGATTCCCATTTTCGGATCAGTTTTGCCGCCTCGGATGCCACCATCGAACGCGGCATCGAGGTGTTGCGTCGGCTCGCGCGATGAAGTGTTCGGCGAGACGGATGAGGTTGTCGGCTCGCGTGAAGGCGGCAGTGTCAAGTCCGAGTCCTTCCCGAGAACATGGTCGTGCTCTGGTTGAGGCTCCGGGACGGGTGACCTGAGCAGCCACGTCGACGCTGAACCGGTTTCGATTGACGGATTTCGCAGATTGTTCACAATACGCGCAGGGAGTCGCCCTGTATTCGAGTCGAGCCAGACGGCATTCGGGAGACCGACTTTCTCGCCGTCATGTCGGGGATTTGCTCGTGATCGCGGCCGCGTGCCGATCCGTTGGTTCGAGAATTCTGCCAGGGAGCGTGACCATGAGGCATTGCCTCTGTCGCTGGATGTTTGTTGGGTGCCTTTCGGTCCTGTCGGTTTTGGGGGCGACGGTCCGTGCGGAGGAGGCGAAGCCCCAACGGGTCTTCGCAGTGTTGGTCGGCGCGGCGGAGGTTGGCGATCCCGACATCCAGCCACGACCGGCGGCGGCCCAGGATGCCCGGGCTTTTTATGACCTGCTTGTGCATCCCGATTATGCCAGTGCCGACTCCCGCGACGTGATCCTGCTTCTGACCGGTGACGAATCGCAGCGGCCTTTCCGACCTGCCACCCGCGAGCAGATCATCCAAGCCTTCTCCCACGTGGCTGCCGCAGCGGGTAAGGACGACTTGGTGGTGGTTGGGTTGTTCGGGCGTGGTGCCCCGACCGGCGAACGGACCTGCTTGTTCGTGACGGGATCGACAGTCAAAGGACGCCGACAGGATGCGTTGCTGCCCAAGGACATCGAACAGGCAATCAAAGGTTTGAAGAGCGAGCGGGTGGCGGTATTCATCGACATCGACTTCAAAGGGGTGAAGCTGGATACGACGTCGGCACCGGAGCCGAACGTGATCTGTCTCTTATACACATCTCCGAG
>JAOAAM010000308.1 GCA_026418875.1 Gemmataceae bacterium
GTGTTGTCTGCTCCAATTCCTTCCGCCCGAGCAGCGATTCGCTGGGGATCGTCGACGGGACCGAGATTCGCGCCGTGAACTCGTCGCCGATTTGCAAGCCCAGCTGTCGGGCAAGGGACCGAGGCATGGCAGGTAACTCGGTCAAGGCCGGCTCGCCTGCTAGAACACTTGGGTCCCACCCCGCGATGAATGAAACCTGGCCGACCCGTCGGTTCACCGATGCTTTGGGTGTCTGAATCGAACCAGAGAGGAAGATGCAGGTGTTGAAATTGACGACATTCGGATCAGGGGTGGCGAGAAAAAAGCGTGGGCGGAGCAACGCCGCGTCCACGCCGGCTCGTTGTCGATCCGCCTGTCGCCGCAGAGTTTCGCGTTGTGCGTCGCCCACCAGGAACGCGCCGGTGAGCACGGCACACGCCACCGCGACACCCAAACCCACGGCCAAGTGGCTACGGGCGTGGTATTGCAGATTACGCACGAGCAGACGTCGAAATGTCATTTTTTCATCTCAACCAATCGACCGTCGCACATCTCCAGTTGCCGGGGGAATTCCGCAGCCAACTCCGAACTGTGAGTCACCGTGATCAGGATTGTGTTCTCTTGACGGTGCAACTCGAGCAGCAGTCGAGCGACGCTTCGGGCATTGGTGCGATCGAGGTTGCCGGTCGGCTCGTCCGCCAGGAGCAACATGGGGCGGTTCACCAAAGCTCGCGCGATCGCCACTCGTTGCCGCTCGCCCCCGCTCAGTTCTCCCGGTCGATGGTCCAACCGACCGGACAATCCGACACGCTCGATCAACTGACGTGCCCAACTCTCGGTCGCATGCAGTGTGGCCGACTGCCGAACGACCGTGGGGATCAACACATTTTCGAGTACGGTCAATTGGGGCAACAGATGATGATCCTGGAATACGAAACCGATACGGGAGTTGCGGAAGTCGGCCAAGGCCCGCTCGGACAACGAGAAGGGATCGATGTCATCCAGTCGAACGCTGCCCGAGGTGGGGCGGTCCAGAGTCCCCAGGATGTGCAAGAGCGTGCTCTTTCCCGATCCTGACGGCCCCATAATGACAATTGCATCGCCCCGCTGCATCGTCAAATCAATGCCCCGCAGGACGGGGATCGGACCGCTTCGGGTGGGGAACTCTTTGTGCAAGTCTTTGGTGTGCAAGGTCATGTTGGTGAGGTAGGCTCGGATACCATCGGTGCCGAACTTTTGTGCTTAAAAATTTGGCGGCCCTGCTGAGGAATTCAGCGTTCGACAGGGGGCCCGCCGAATCGCTCCGGTCAACTCTTTTGGGCGTAAATTCATCCTTGGTAATTGTTTAGACCTCAATCACAGTTTTCCCAGACGCTGGCACTCTGATTGCGACCAGGGCGTGGGGTTCGCATTCCGGCTGCTCTCCCCGGTTTGGAGGACCGAGCCTTGCGTCAATTGGCATCGCTTTTCTTTTGCCTCGTCGTTACCGCTCGTCTATTCGCAACCCAAGATCCTGCCGAAGCACCCCCGCCGGCCCCCGCCACACCGACCTTGGACAAGGCGGACACGGCGTGGATGTTGATTTCGACATGCCTGGTCATGTTCATGATCCCTGGGTTGGCGTTGTTTTATGGAGGGATTTCACGGCGAAAGAATCTTTTGGGCACCATGATGCACAGCATGATTGCTTTGAGCATCGTGGGACTGCTGTGGGGATTGATCGGTTACTCCTTGGCGTTTGGTCGCAGTCAAGGCGGTTGGATTGGTTGGTCGCCAGAATGGATGGCCCTGTCCGGGGTGAAGCCGCCGGATGTCTTCGCCAACTCTTCGATCCCGGTTTACCTGCACTGCATGTACCAAGGAATGTTCGCGATCATCACGCCGGCGTTGATTTCGGGTGCCATCGCGGAGCGAGTTCGGTTTTTGCCGTACTGCATCTTCATCGCCGCCTGGTCTCTTCTGGTTTACTGCCCGCTTGCTCATTGGGTTTGGGCGATCGACGACAGCGGGACGCCGGTGGGCGTTTTTGGGGCGATGGGTGCATTGGATTTCGCCGGGGGCACAGTGGTCCACATTGCTGCGGGGGTTGCCGGGTTGACGGCGGCACTCCTTCTGCGTCCACGCCTTGGTTATCCGGAACAGGCGATGCACCCGAGTAGCATGGTCTTGACGCTGGTTGGTGCCGGCATGCTTTGGTTCGGCTGGTTCGGATTCAATGGCGGAAGCGGGCTGGGGGTGGGCAATGGCTTGGCTGGCACGGCCCTGACCGCGACCCAGTTGGCCGCTTCGTCTGCGGGTGCCGCTTGGACGATCATCGAGTGGATCCACCGGGGGAAGCCGACGGCCTTGGGCTTCGCCACGGGAGTTGTCGCCGGCCTCGTCGGGATCACGCCCGCAGCGGCCTTCGTTTCTCCTTGGGCTGCCATCGTGATCGGCCTCGTCACCGCTGCCGTGTGTTATGTCACGGTTTGGCTCAAGCCCCGTTTGAAATACGATGACTCCTTGGATGCATTCGGCGTGCATGGTGTCGGGGGCTTCGTGGGAGCGATGCTCACCGGTGTGTTTGCCAATGCCCTGCATTTTGGCTCGGCGATCGGCGATCCGTCTGCCTCCTTGGGGGCCCTCGGAGAGGGCGGGACTGATCGACTAGCGCAAATCCTCGTTCAACTCAAGGCATCGCTCGGTGCGATCGTGTTCTCGTTTGTAGCCACGGCGGTGATCGTGAAAGTCATCGACATGGTGGTCGGCTTCCACCTGAAGCCTGAAGACGAACAAGAGGGGTTGGATTCGGCGGTCCATGGCGAGGTGGCGTTTGATTTCGGCATCTCCCCCGAGCAAACCGCTCTGACGCCTGTTATCGAACCACGCCCTGCCACGACGCCGCCGGAGAGTTCTCGCCGGTTTGCCGTGGTTCTGGACGGCGTCCCCACCGAAGAGTTGCTGTCGGCGTGGGGGCAGATGTGTCAAGCCGGAGACCAGCCTCCGTCGAATGATTTCCGTAACGTTTACCCTTATGTCACGACGGTCAGCGGCAATCGGTTCCGATTCCGCGGCGGCGATCCTGAGATGGTATCGCGTAGTCTGACACGATTGTTCGAGGATCGATTCCCCAACCGTAAACTCATCGCTCGAGTGGAGATGTGAGGCCCCGGCGAGTTGGACGCGTTGGCTCGGGTGTTCCCGACCAATCGCCTTGAACCTGCAGATTTCGAGAAACTCTGGCGAGTTGAAACACCGAAGACTCTGGCGAGTTGAAACACCGATGAAACTGGTTATCGCCATCATTCGTCCTGAACGATTCGACGCGGTCCAAGCCGCCTTGCGTGAGCGCGACGTCTATCTCATGACGGTCTCGGACGTCCGGGGGTGTGGTCGCCAAGGCGGGCACACGGAATACTATCGTGGTACAGAGTTCCCTGTCCGCTTGCTGCCGAAGATCAAGCTGGAAATCGCCGTGAACGACGCATTTCTCGAGGCGACGATCGAGGCCATTGTGCATGCGGCACGCACCGCGGAGACAGGCCAAATCGGCGATGGCAAGATTTTTGTCCTGCCGATGGAAGACTGCATCCGCATCCGAACCGGAGAACGCGGCGGCATCGCCATCGGACCGTGATGCGGCATGGTCCGCGTGGAAGCGAGCACAGACCGCCACGGAGGCGGCTGGTTTCTTTTCAATCCCTCTCCCCTTTAGCAAGGTGGTTTTCGATGAGTTCGACAACTTCGCGACAGGTGGCCATCCAAACGATTGCCAGCACGGAGTACAAACTGGATCGCGTGGATTTTCAGAAGGTCCACGCCAAGGATCTGTTCGGCTGCTTGGTGTTCAACGAGGCGACGCAGCGCGAGCGCTGTCTCTTATACACATCT
>JAOAAM010000380.1 GCA_026418875.1 Gemmataceae bacterium
ACCTCGAATTGGGGTCCCAGGAAATGAATTCCCTGCGGAGCAAACCGCGCACTTACGTCAAAGCGAAGCTCGTGGAAGACGGGACGACGAGCTACACCGACGTCGCCGTGCATCTGCGTGGTGGGGCGGGAAGCTCGCGCGGGGTGGACGACAAACCCGGGCTGACCATCAACATGGACAAGTTCCACCCGGGCCAGCGGTTCCACGGGATGGACAAATGGCACCTGTGCAATTCCGTGCAGGATCCAAGTTATGTTTCCGAGCTAATCTGCGGCGAGATCATGCGCGATGCCGGAGTGCCTGCCAGTCGCATCTCCCACGCCTGGGTCACCATCAATGGAAAGGCAAGGGGGTTGTATTACATCAAAGAGGGATATGACTCACTCTTCCTCCGCACTCATCTAGGCCACGCCGACGGAAACATCTACGACGGTGGATTCCTGCAAGACATCGATGGGGACTTGAAACTGGTGTACAGCAAGAACGGTTTGCCAGATCGGCAGGATCTCAAGGCCTTGCACGCCGCTACCAACGAGGGGGACCTCAAAAAACGACTCGCCCTGCTGGAGAGTCTTCTCGATATCGAGCGTTTCCTGTCCTACGTCTGCCTGGAAGTAATTTTTCATGATTGGGATGGTTATCCGCTGAATCGGAATAACTACCGAATCTATCATGATCCAAAGCGGAACAAGATTATCTTTATCCCATCCGGTATGGATCAGATGTACGGGGATCTGCATCTTGGTCTGCGACCCAACTTTCCAGGTCGGGTCGCCCAAGCGTGGGTCGAAATTCCCGAGGGGAAGGAGCGTTATTACAAGCGGATGAAAGAAATCATGACCAACGTTTACAAGCCACAAGAGCGCGTTCGTCGGTTGGATGAGTTGACCCGGGCATTGCGGGACGGAGTACGTCCCTATGATGCCGGGTTGGCCGACGACCTGCCCCGTCAGATTGACCGTTTGAAGCACGCCATCCCTGAGCGGGGCAAGGTCGTCGAGCGACTCATCAAGGAGCGCGAGCCGCGTCAGCGGTAGGTTCTGGTTTCTTGTCAGGGTTCTTCAAGTATCGATCGAGCCAAGCCACCCAGCGAGCCCAGAGATCGAGAATGGTCTCCCGGGCGATGGGGCCGTGGCCCTCATAGGGATACATATACAACGCAGCGGGTTTGCCTAATCCATCGAGCGCCATGAACATGTATTCGGCATTGATGGGATTCGTGCCGACATTGGCATCGTCCAAGCCATGATACATCAGCAGCGCGCCATTGAGACGATTGGCGTACAACAGCGGTGACATTTCCAAATAGGTCTCCCGAGCGTCCCATAACTGACGGCGCTCGCTCTGGAATGTCATCATGGTGAGGGTGCGGTTGTAGTTTCCATCACCCGCGATCCCGGCTTTGAAGAAGGGAGTATGGATCATGGCATTCGCGCTGCTGAACGCGCCGTAGCTGTGTCCGCCGATGGCCAGGCGATCGCGGTCGATCATGCCACGTTTATCCAATTCGTCGATGACGGCCCACAAACTATTACGCAGGTCGTGAATGTAGTTATCATTCATCCGACCTGCGGGTCCGACGATCGGGATGTCCGGTTCGACCACAGCGTACCCAACAAGGGTCAACAAAGTCATCGAACGAGGGTTAGGAGCGGCGAAGCGTTGAGGCGTGGCAGAGGTTCGGGCCGTCGCCGCGTTGTATGCCGCTTGGTCGGTGTATTCCCTCGGGTAAATCCAAAAGAGTGCTGGCAGCTTTCCTGCCCGCTCGGGCGGCATCGTCACTCGCACCCAGAACTTGAAACCATCGACGCGCGTCACTTGAAGCCGAAGCGTCTTCAGGTTTTGCGACCAGGGTGCGGGATGCGTATTCTCGGTGAGTTTCGTCGTGGTACCATTGCCGAGATCGGTGACATAGGAATCCGGGACGACATCGTTTTTCTGGCGAGTGGTGTAGACGAAGCGGACCTCATCGCCGTCGACCGCGTCGATGGTTTCAAATACGTCCCCCCGACCCTCGAAGATGCGTTGTTTCTTGCCAGTCTTGATCTCGATCTTGTCGATAAAGGGTTTGGGGAAGGCGGGCGTGGCGTTGCCCCGGGAACGCTCGGTTCCCGTCAGGTAGACCTCGCCATTCGGGGAGATACGCACGGTTCCGTTAGCGCGAGTGAGGAGGGAGGCCACCCCGGGGGTACCGAAGCCGGGGCCGAATCCGCGTCGCTGTTCGTCCTCCTCGCCGCCGGTCATGGGCGAGCCTGGGTTCTGGGGCATCGGGTTGCGATCGGGAGGGTTGCCGCTGCTTCCAGTTCCGGGACCGGCCGCGGCTTTGTGAATCACGTAGGCCGTCTTGTTCGGGTCATTCAAATCCACCGCGGTGATCGTCCGCTGGTTATCGATCGTCTGCGTGAGGAAGAGAATCGAACCGTCACTGGAGTATTGCACGGAGTTGATTCGGTGCGGCGTCTCGTAAACGACGGTAGCCTTGTCCTTCTCGAACGGCGGCAACCATAGCATTACGCGATCTTTCCGCGGCTTGGTCGGCTCTTTAGGGTCAGCCGGTTCTTGTTGCAGGTAGCACAATCCAGCTCCGTCGGGCCGCCAAGTGATATCGCGGCGACCCTCGGGATCAGGCTGAGCTGCCACGGCAGGGTTGAAGCGAGGCGGGGGGTCTGGATCGATTGGTGTGGCGGGGTCGGGATTTGGTCCGATGGCCGTTGGGTCGGCCGGCGGATTCGCCGGATCGACGGTGGGCGAGGTCGCTTGGCCGCCGCCGGTGGGCCGACTCCGCCCACCCGGCCCGCGATTGCCCGCACTCGCAATCGCCGCGGCTCCGCGGGTCGGGGTCGTCGGTGACGCCGGTGATGCCGGTGATGCTGGTGTCGGCTGGGTGGATGGGTCGATGTCTTGGATGCCGCGGTCTAGCAAAGTGTACAGCGGTTTGCCCGCAAGATCCCAAATGCTTTCCGTCGAGCCGAACCTCGAGAGGGGGACAAAATAGGAAAACGGCTTTTTGATCGTGGCGACACGGAATTGCTCGCCCGTGGGGCTCATGCTGATGCTTCGGATCATCGCTGGTCCACCGACGCATGTGGTCGTGCCGTCGGCTACCGAGATCAGAGCGAGTTGACCGGTGGTCAAATGCTCCAGCAGTTGTGCGTCTTCCGGTGATTCGAGCAAGAAGCGGTAAGTGCGTGAGGGTTGGGCACCATCGCGGGCGAGACGGACGCGGGGAGAGGGAGCCACGGCGAACTTGGGTGGAGTGCCTTGCCCGCCGTTGGGCCGCAGGACCGCGAGAATCTTCTGGCCGTCTTTGGACCATTGAAATGTCGTGACCAGCGTCGCCAAGACAGGGATTTCGGTCAGGCGACGAGAGGCACCGGTCGAGGCGTCCGCGATGTGGATGAACGTGGCGTCATCCTGATGAACAAAAAACGCTAACTGGGAACCGTCGGGCGACCAGGCGGCATTGCTCACCCGGGCGTTCGCCGGAACCTGAACACTGACCGTTTTTTTCTCCTTGGGAAAAAAGATGTCGTACCCCGCCAGGCTCCGCACCCACAACTGCCTCGAGCGGTAGGCTGTGGGGTCGAACGCCATCTCGCCGAGATACACCGTGGACTTTGCAAGACGCGCGAGAGGCGGCATGCCGTCGTTCTTCGAGATGAGGAACTTGCTCCCGTCCGGGCTGATGTTGGTCAGCAAAATCTGCTCGCGTTCCAGCGACCGGATGGCCTCGGCGATGGGTTCCGGCGGGGTCAGGTATGCTTCCTGTGTGAGCACGACCTGTTGGCCGAACGCGGAAACCGCCATCAGCCAAGCCCCGGCTAGAAACGTCAGTCGCGTGATTTTCACGGCAAAGTCCCTCACCTCTGATCTGTGATTTGGCCGGGGTTATTTCAGCCCCGAGCAACAACTATCAAACCCCAATCGCCCGAGCAGGTCGCACCGCCGGCTCGCTGGGGCTTGCTTCAGCCCGAGGGACGGATACGTCAGGTCACGATCGGCCAGCGGAAGGTAGACGTCAGCGCCACCCGTTGGCCCGTCTCCTGCGATTGGCGTGTCGCTTGGATGATCTCCAAGACATGGAGCGCGTGCTCCGGGGTGATCAACAGTTCCTTGCCCGTTGCGAGGCTGCCGGCTGCCAGCGTGGCCCCCATCTGCCAAACAAAGCCTTGGGCGTCGGTTTGGTGGCGTTTGAACTCCGGCTCCTTGTCGGTGGCTAGATCAACGCCACGCGGCTCCCAATCGTAGCCCACCAGTCCCATGAATCCGTGCGATCCGACGATCGTGATCGTATGCCGGGTCTCTTTGCTGCCATCGTGGCCATGCGGATTGAAGTAGTTGAACCCGCTCTGGACATGAGAAATCACGCCTTGGCCGTGGTCCATGAGCAATTGGGCGTTGTCCTCGGCCTCGACTTTGATCACGCCTTTGTCATCGACTCGTCGGGTCGGCGTGACGATGCTGGTCATGGCCGCGACCGACTTGGCTGGCCCGAGCAGGCCGGTGAGGGTGGTGATGTTGTAGACCGCCAAGTCGGGCAGGCTGCCGCCACCGGCTTCGTAGAAGAAAGCGGACCAGGTCGGACCGGTGTGACCGTACTCGGCGTGAGCAGCTGCCAGTCGGCCGAGTTTCCCGCTCGCCAGAGTTTTCGCCATGAATGCGAACTGCGGGCTGACCACCATCGCCGGAGCACCCCAGATGCGCACGCCCTTCTCCCGAGCCTTCTCTAGCAAGTGCTGCCCGCCCTTGAGCGAATTCGCCAGCGGTTTCTCGCTCCAAATGTGCTTCCCTGCTGCGATGGCTTTTTGGTTCAAGTGCTCGTGTTCCTGCATGTCGGTCAGGTTGACGAACAAGTCGAATTCGGCGCCCCCGAGCATCTTCTCGATCGAGGGGTAACGGTACGGAATGCCGAAGCGATCCGCTTGTTTCTCGGCCCGCTCGAAGCGACGGTCACACGCGCTGACCAACTCGACAAAGGGAGATTTTTTCAGATGGGGCAGGTAGGCATTCGACACGCTGCCGCAGCCGATCACGCCGACACGGATTTTCATCGCCGGCTCGTCGGCGTGAATCCACGAAGCCGCGGCCAAGGCGGCACCAGCGGAAGTGATGAAATCGCGTCGTGTCGGGGCGGAGAGGTTCATGATTCGATCTCTTAAGGGTGATTCGCTCTCATTCGGAAAAAGTTCTCCCGACGATTGTAAGCACCGGATGCTCACCTTGGCCCGCATCATTTTGGATATGGGCGAGAAGGAGTGGGAATCTCCAGCCACGCGAGGATGTGCCGCAGTTTTTCGTAAGCTCGAAGCCGGGCGTCGGTCGTGCCTTCGGTCTCAGCCTCGCGAATGGTCTGCCGCATCTGTTGCAAAACAATCGGCTCCATCGCCAAGAGGGCTTCGGCAGCCGATGCGGCCCATTTCACCAAAACGTAGCGGATTAGTGAATCGACCGGGATCCCTGTCAGTTGGCTCAAGTTTTCCAGCGTGGGCATCGGGTCTGCCTTGGTGTAAGCGGCGACCTCGGCCTTGAAGTTGGCGTGTGGGTCGTCCGCGGACCAATCATCGCGGTAGGGGCGTAGTTCCATAG
>JAOAAM010000393.1 GCA_026418875.1 Gemmataceae bacterium
ATCATCTTGGGCCGAGGCGATCCGATGAGCGGCAAGCGGGAGGCGCAGTTGCGGGAAAAAATCGCTCGGCTCGACGCGGAGTGGCAGCGACGTCAAACCGACTTGAAACGCAAATGGCTCGCCGCCGCCGAGAGCTACAAAGAACTGGTGATCCCCCCGCAGAAAAGCCGCATCCGCATCGTTGGCTTCGGGATCGCTTGGGTGCCCCATTGGCGCCTCGTCTACGCCGATGGTTTTGCGGAAACGCTCCCGGCATTCGCCCGAGGCTCGGCCTCGTGATGGACGCTTGTCCGTTGTCACCCATCCACTCCGAAGGGAGGAATTCCAATGTCCCGTGTCCTTAGCGACAGCGCCGTGGCCGAGTATCGACAGCGCGGCTTTTACCTGGCCAAAGGCTTTTTCGATCCCGACGAAATCGACTTGCTTCGTCGCGCCGCCAAAGAAGATCACGAATTGGACAAGCGATCGTTCGGCCGGGCCGACGGCGAAGGCGGCACCGTCCGCCTCTCGTTGTGGAACCACCCTGGTGATGGGATTTACGGCATGTTTGCCCGCTGCGAACGCATGGTGCGTTCCTGCGAGAAAATCCTCGGCGGCGAGGTGTACCACTACCACTCGAAGATGATCATGAAAGATGCCCGCGTCGGCGGAGCTTGGACCTGGCATCAGGATTACGGCTACTGGTATCAGAACGGCGTGTTGATGCCCTTGCTGACGAGTGTCTTCATCGCCGTAGACCCGTCGACCAAAGCCAACGGCTGCTTGCAGGTGATCGAAGGCTCGCACCAATGCGGTCGGATCGACCACATCCTCACGGGCGATCAAGCCGGTGCCGATCGGGAGCGCGTGGAGGAGTTGCTGAAGCGGCTGCCTCTGGTTTACGTCGAGATGGAGCCAGGAGACGCGGTCTTTTTCGACTGCAACCTGCTGCACCGCAGCGACCAGAACCGCTCGGATCAGCCACGCTGGTCAATGATCTGCTGCTACAACGCCGCCCGCAACGACCCCTACAAGGAGTCGCACCATCCGCGCTACACGCCTCTGAAGGTGGTGCCCGACAGTGCGATCCGGGAGGTCGGGATCAAGCGCTTCGCCGACGACAGTTCGGACGTGGCATGGCTGGAGAACGAGAAGGACCGCAGCGCGAAAATCCTGGCTCAAAAGCCGCAGCCGCAGACATGACCCGCGATCCCTCTCGACTCCTCCGGGCCATCACCCCTACTTCAAGCCATCAGCGGAAAAGTTGCGGCGCGAATTCATGGAGGTATTCGCGCCAGACGATCCAGGTGTGAGCACCCTCGGTTTCCTTGTAAACCGGCTGGAAGCCGTGACGTTTGAACATCTCCACGGTCTCACGCGTGCGATTCAGGAGGAAGTCCTGCTTGCCGGTGGCGAACCAGAATAGTTTCCAGTCTTTCTTGGCCTCGTTTTTGAGTGCATCCTCGTGCTGTTTTTCCCAATCTTCGCCGCGGCCAAAGAGGACGCCCGAGCTGAACACGCCGATGTAGGCGAACTCGCTGGGCCGAAGCATGACGGTGTTGATGGTTTGCGCTCCGCCCATCGACAGCCCGGCGATGGCCCGGTTTTCTCGTCCGGTCAGGACCCGATAGCGAGATTCGACGAAGGGAATGATGTCTTGAATCAGGTCGTCCTCGAATCGCGCATTTCCCAGCGGATTGCTGCTGCCCGAGGCCGGGGGCGCTCCGAAGCTGAATGGGCCGGTGTGCCCTGCCGGCATGACGATGATCATCGGTTTGGCCTTCCCCGCAGCGATCAAATTGTCGAGGATGAAATTCGCTCGGCCGACGGAGGTCCAAGAATCATCACAATCGCCGGCACCGTGCAACAGATAGAAAACCGGATACTTGTCTGCACCGGTCTCGTAACCCGGAGGCGTGTAGACGTGGAGGCGACGCATTCGGCCCAGCGACTTGGAGTGGTAGTAGACTCGGCTGACCGAACCATGCGGCACATCGGCGGCATCCATGAACGCCGCCCCCGGCACATGGACGACGCTCCACACGTTGCTGTTCGACTCGCTGATCGACGGGTTCCGCGGATCCACCACCGAAACACCATCGACGTTGAATACGTAGCGATAAGTTCCCGGTTGAATCGGACCGACGGTGATCTCCCACACGTCGTTGTCGCCTTTCTTCAAGGCCTTGGGCTGGAAGCCGACGCCGGGAATGTCTCCTGCCGACAGGCCCACGTTCTCCGCCTTGGGGGCGTGCAATCGGAAGACGACGGTTCGATCAGGCTTCACCTCAGGGGAAACGACGACCGGGCCGCGGTTACCCCGTGGTTGAGCGACGGCGATCACGCCGACGGCAAGCGAAATGACGGACACAAAAGAGAGACGGACGAGTTGAATCATGCAGCACCCTCCACGGAATGGATTGTTGTTGGATCGGTCGCGAGTCGATCCCGTCATCGGATTCGCGTGCATTGTTGTGGGAGAACCCCGGATGTGGTCGCGGCGCTCAGTGTCCTGAGTGAGTGGGCCGATTTTCCCCAGAGCTGGCACGTCGGAGCGCCGGCGACAAGTCAGCCGTTTGCGCGCGGTTCCACGCTGCGACATCGCCGATGGGGAACCAGAAGCTGGCCCGCTCGACGAAGAATGGTTCCTCGGCTGCAATGGCGCTCACGGCGTCGGTAATCTCATACTCGCCGCGGGGCGACAAAGGCAGGGTCAAATCGAAAACTCGACGGGGAAAAACGTAAGCACCGATGTTGGCCCATTGCGGGGGGGGCAGTTGCGGTTTCTCCACCAGTTTTTCCAGCCGATCGCCGTGGGTGAACACGATGCCGAATTTTTCTGGCTGATCAACAGGGTGGGCCAACAGCCCGGCGGGGCGTGCCGCCAGCCGCAGTAGGTCGGCGGCCCCGTACAGATCATCGCCGTTGAGGACCAACACACTCTCGGCACGAACGGCATCGCGACAGCACATCAGGGCGTCGCCGGTGCCTCTCGGAACGGCTTGCCGCACCGTGCTCCACTTCGCGACATGCTGCTGCTCCGCGAGATACTTTTCGATTTGATCCGCGAGGTAATTCACGACAACAATGACTTGCTCGACGGTGTCGGGCAAGGCCGCGAGAATCCAATCGAGGATGGGGCGGCCTTGCACAGGCAGCAGGGGCTTCGGCGTGGTTTCGGTGTGGGGCCGCAGTCGGGTGCCGAGTCCGGCGGCAAGAATAATCGCGTCCATTCCAGGGTCTCGAAACTCCACCGTGAAGACGCCCTAAGGCGGTAAGTTGGTCAAGGATTCACGATTTTGCTCGGTGACGCAGTTCAGCCCGATGTCGGGGCTACGCGGATTTTACCGAAAAGAGTCAATCTCCAACCTCGGCGCTGTCGAAAACAACCGGCGAAGGTGCCCATGCGAATGAGGGCGTTCTCGCCACCGGACTCCTGTTTCAGAAAGGTACGGAAACCATGCGACGGATTCTCGCGTTCCTCGCGCTGGTCGGGATGGTTTCAGGCATCGTCGGTTGCCGACACATTGCCGGTAGCTGCGACTGCGAGCACTCGAACTACACCCGTGGCCAAGGCTGTGCGGCCGAAGTTGTCCCAGGATCGGCGTCGTCCCAGCCCAACGGGGGCGCGTCGGCTCATGCCGCAAAGGGACATTGACTCCATGCGAAAAGGTTCCCTCGACTCAACTGGTTTTGCGGATGCGGCGGGGGCGTTTCGTTGGAGTCGCCTCACCGTTCACTGGCAGTGGGGTCAGCAGGGTTGATCCTTGCCGCCGATTGGCGTTGATCGCCGCCAACTCCAGGAATTTTTCCTGACTCCGAACCAAAGGTTCGCCCTCTGCCGGCGTGACTTTTCGCCAAGTACCGTCGGGTAGCAACTCACGGGCCTTCACATTATCCGCCAGGCTGATCGCCAGGATTTCGTGGATGAGCCGGTGTTTTAAGTCGGGTTGCTCGATCGGGAAGACGACCTCGACGCGGCGGCTCAAGTTACGGTCCATCCAGTCGGCGCTGCCGATGTACACTTCCTCATGACCGCCATTGCCGAAGTAATAAATCCGGCTGTGCTCAAGGAAACGATCCACAATCGACCGAACCCGGATGTTGTCGCTGATCCCGGGCAGCCCGGGCCGCAACGCGCAAATCCCCCGGCAAATCAGGTCGATCTTCACGCCGGCTTGGCTGGCACGGTAAAGGGCCTGGATGACGGTTGGTTCGAGCAGCCCATTCAGCTTGGCGACGACCCGACCCATCTTGCCTTGCCGTTGGAACTCGGCCTCGCGGTTTAGCTTTTCGATGAAGAACGTCTGCATCCGCGATGGGGCCACGACAAGTTTGCGCCACTGCGGCAATTCGCCGTAGCCCGTCAGATAGTTGAACAGGGCGCTGGCGTCCTCAGCGAAGTCGGGGTGGCAAGTGAAGAAACCCAGGTCCGTGTAGATGCGGGCCGTCTGCGGATTGTAATTCCCCGTGGACAGATGCACATAGCGCCTCAGCCCATCATCTTCACGGCGGACAACCAAGGCGATCTTGCAGTGGGTCTTCAGGCCGACGAAACCAAACACCACGTGGACGCCGGCCTTTTCCAGTTCCCGCGCCCACAGGATGTTCCTCTCTTCGTCCAAGCGAGCTTTCAATTCGATGACGGCCGTGACCTGCTTCCCCCGATCCGCGGCACGCTGAAGCGCCCGGACGATCGGCGAGTCGCTGCTGGTCCGGTATAGCGTTTGTTTGATGGCCAGCACCCGCTCATCCGATGCGGCCGCTTCGATGAAATCGACCACATGACTGAACGACTCATACGGATGGTGGATGAGGATGTCCTGAGCGCGGATCGCGCTGAACGGGTTGTTGAAGCGGGTGAACTCAGGCACCAACTGAGCCGATGCCTGCGAATCCCGCAGGTGCAAATACCCGGGCAGGCTGTAAATCTGGAATAGCCCCGTCAGGTCCAACAGACCCGGAATGCGGTAGACGTCGCTGGGTTCCAGATCGAGGGCTTGGGTCAGGAAATGCTCGACCTCCGGCGGCGAGCCGGCCTCGATTTCCAGACGGACGGCGTCACCACGCTTGCGCTTCTTCACCTCCTCCTCGATTGTCTTTAGCAGGTCCTCGACTTCGTCGTCGTCGATTTCGTATTCACTGTCACGCGTCACGCGGAAGACCGAGCCTTGGTCAAGTTGCATCCCGGGGTACAAGTCCTCCAGGTGCAGGCGGATGACCGTTTCCAAGGGCACGAAAACATGTCCCTTCTCGGACGGGAGCTGGACGAATCGCTGCAAGACGGCGGGAACTTGAACCACGGCGAACATCTTCCCCGGATGGTTCGGCCGCTGCATCATCGTCACCAGGGTCATCGACTTGTTGAACAAGTGCGGGAATGGGTGTCCCGGATCGATGGCCAGGGGAGTAAGGACTGGGAAGATCTCCCGGCGGAACACTTCCGACAGATGCTGTCGCTCCGCGGAGGATAGATCGCTGGCTTGCCGAACGAAGATTCCCTCCGACTCGAGCACGGGAAGAACCTCCTCGGCCAGACAGCGGTACTGTTCTTCGACCATCTGGCGAACCGTTTGGCTGATGCGTGCCAGTTGCTCGGCGGGCGGCATCCGATCGGCACCGGAGCCTCGCATCACTCCCGCTTGTACTTTCTGCTTCAGTCCGCCGACACGGACCATGAAGAATTCGTCCAGATTGGACGAGAAGATCGCCAGGAACTTCAGCCGTTCCAGCCAGGGTACGGTGGAATCGCGTGCCTCATCGAGGACCCGGCGGTTGAATTCGAGCCAACTCAATTCGCGGTTGATGTACAGCACCGGGTCGTCCAAGCTGACCCCGGGGGGGACATCCGGCAACATGTCCAAGTTCCTCGCGGAAATGACGTTGCTGAATTTTAGCAAGTTGGAGGAGGTGCGACCAAAGGCCGCGGCCTGCCGAGTGGTCACCGTGTTTCGGTTGACGAGGAGGACAGGGGGCAGGTTCCGTGACTACCGCCCCCTGAAAACTCACGGGCCATCAAATCTGTCGGATGTGCCTCTCACACTGACCAGCTTCGGTTATCCCAACCGTGGGTCGCCTGCCGAGTCATCGCTGCCCATCCCAGGTGCGAAGCGCCGGAAATCACGTCGGGTCCAGGGGAGCGTTTCCGTCTCGGTTTCGGGGCTTGCGACCAACGTTCGCTACGAGAGGGTCACCGGTGTGTCCGTTTTCGGCGGCTGTTGTTGTTGGTTGTTCAAAGGAAGAAGTTCCTGGC
>JAOAAM010000530.1 GCA_026418875.1 Gemmataceae bacterium
GTGGGCTCGGAGATGTGTATAAGAGACAGGTCTCCAGCGGCACGGGTTATTGAGAGATCCGACCAGAGGAGAAATAACGCCTATCACCTTTCCCACGCACGGTGAGGGGAGCGGATAAGCCATGCCGAGGGAAGTCCGCCCCCCCTCCTTATGGTGTCCCTCCTGGTATTGGACGTCCGAGGAGGTACAGTTTTGGAGATAGCAATCCCGGGGCGCACCAAGCGTTTGGCTTTGTAGGACCGGCTTGGGTCGGGTAGAATCAGCGACTTGGATCGGTACAAAGTCGGGTACGGCTGGTGGTTTGTAGGGAAGGAGTGGAACCGGTGCAGATCAAGATCTCGGTTCGCCACGGTAGCGTGAGCGAGGAGACCCAGTCCAAGATTACCGCCAAGGTGGAGAAACTCGGCCGATTGTTCGATCGCTTGACCCAGATCGAAGTCACCGTCGACCTGGAGCGACGGGACGAGCCGGAAGTTGACATTCGGGTCAGCGCCGAACACAAACACGACTTTGTGGCCAGCGTCCGAGCCGCGGAACTGATGGCCGGCGTGGATGGGGCGGTCCACAAGATCGAACAGCAGCTTCGCAAGTATAAACAGAAGATTCAGGATCACCACCGCAGCGAGGGGAACCGACCGCTGGAGACCTTGAGCGACGCCGGGCCCGGACCTGCGTTGTCGTAGTGCAACAGATCGCCGCTGATCCACGGCCGTTCCCCGGTGGTTTGTTGCATCCCATTGTGGCATTCATCCGAAGCTCGAAATCCGAAATCCCTCCTGATGACCGCATTCCGACTTGGGAAACGCCAAGGGGCGACGGAGCACGCGTGGCGTGGATCGGCGGCGTTTCGCGGTTCGGAACCGTTTGGGTTTCGCGTTCGAGTTTCTCGATTTCGGCGCGGCGGCGCTGCGCCGGGCAAGGTCTAAGGAGAAAGGGCGCATGAAGTTCACGGACTTTATCAGTCCTCGAGCAATTCGGGCGGACCTGGCCGCTGGGGACAAGCCGGGTGTGGTTCGGGAGATGGTGCAAGCCCTCCTCGATGCGGGCGAGATCGATCCCGCCGAGATGGAAAGCATCGTCAAGGCGATCATGAACCGGGAGGAGTTGGGAAGCACGGGAATCGGGCGCGGGGTCGCCGTTCCCCACGCCAAGCACGCTAGCGTGGATCGCTTGGTGGGAACGGTGGCGGTCAGCCGCGACGGAGTCGATTTCGACAGCCTGGACGGAGAAAAGGTGCACGTCTTGTTCCTTCTCGTTTCTCCGCTGGACCGGCCGGGCGACCACTTGCGGGCTTTGGAGAACATCGCAAGGCAACTGCGGGACGATCGTTTTTGTCGGTTCCTCAAGCAGGCCAAGACGGCCGAGGAGATTCGGCAGTTGTTGGAGGAAGCCGACGCGAATCAGTTCGGGGGCTGACGCTGCCTGCAGCGCCCCGGGACGCCCCCGCGGATCGATCCGGCAGTCAGCGATGGATCAGCCCAAGGCAACCCGAACGGTCGTTGTCACCAATCCCGCGGGCATCCACCTTCGGGCCGCTTTGATGATTTTCAAGCTGGTCCAGGAGTTTTCGGTGGAGATCGAGCTTGTCGTGGATCAGCAGCGGGCCAAGGCGAGCGACATGCTGCAAGTGGTCGCCTTGGGGGCGTCGCGGGGCAAGGAAGTGACGCTGGAGGCCGCCGGCCCCGAGGCCGAGGCGGCCGTGGAGGCGTTGGCGGCTTTGTTCGCCGCCGGATTTCACGAGGAAGACAGTTAGATCGATGAAGAAGCTCCAAGGGATTGCGGTATCGCCCGGCGTCGCCATCGGCGAAGCCCTGGTGCTCGACATGGAGGGATTCCGCATCCCTCGCCGCTTCGTCGCCCGCGACACCGTCGAATACGAATTGGAGCGGCTGGAACAAGCGATCCAGGCGGCCTGCGCCGAAATTGCCCAAAACCGCGACGCGGTGACCGGCGAATTGGGCGACAAGTACGGGGCGATTTTCGAGGCCCATCTCCAGATCCTTCGGGGCTCCCAGCTTCGAGAAGAACTGGAGGAGTTGATCCGCGAGCGCCACTACTCGCCGGAGTACGCCGTCTCGCGCGTCATGCGCCGCTACGCCGAGGTGTTTCAGAAGGTCCAAAAACGCAACGTCGCCGACCTGGCCGACATCGAAAAGCGGCTTTTGCGCCAGCTCCTCGGTCGACGGCGGGAAGAGCTGGCGCGGCTGACGTCGCCCGTCCTCGTGCTCGCCCACAATCTCACGCCCAGCGAGACCGCCAATCTTGACCGCAAGTTTGTGCGGGGATTTGTCACCGAGGTGGGCGGGCCGGGGAGCCACACGGCCATCGTGGCCGCGGCCCTGGAAATCCCCGCGGTCGTCGGCACCGGACCGTTCATGACCGAGGTCTCCGGCGGCGATTTGGTGATCATCGACGGGGACAAGGGCTGGGTCATCCTCCATCCCGACGAGGAAACCATCGCCCGCTACCGCCACGA
>JAOAAM010000593.1 GCA_026418875.1 Gemmataceae bacterium
CTCGCCCCGAGACGGACCCGATGTGGCCCCGGCAGCCTCATTTCACTCCCGAGGCAAAAAATGTGATCCTCCTGCACATGTCGGGTGCTCCGCCGCACCTGGACATGTTCGATTACAAACCGGAATTGGTGAAGCGCGATGGTCAGCCGTGCCCTGAATCGCTGGTGCAGGGCAAGATGTTTGCCTTCACCTCCGGCATCCCGAAGCTCTTAGGGACTCCGCAGCGATTCCGCCAGCATGGTCGGAACGGCATCTGGATCTCGGACGTCTTGCCGGGGATCGCCTCGATCGCCGACGACTTGACGTTCATCAAGTCGATGTACACGGAACAATTCAACCACGCCCCGGCAGAATTGCTTCTGTACACAGGTTCCCCCCGTCAGGGCCGGCCCTCGATGGGCACTTGGATCACTTACGGCCTGGGGTCGGAATCACGTGACCTGCCCGGTTTTATCGTCCTCGTCTCGGGCGGGGTTTTGCCGAGTGCGGGGAAGAGCGCGTGGGGATCGGGGTTCTTGCCCTCGGTGTATCAGGGCGTCCAGTGCCGCACCGGCGGCGACCCCGTGTTGTTCGTCACCGATCCTGAGGGGATGGATCGTTCGATGAGGCGGCTGAGCCTGGACGCTTTGCGCGACTTGAACCAGATGCAGGCTGACCGTCTGAATCATCCCGAAACCCAGACACGGATCGCCCAATACGAGATGGCCTTCCGTATGCAGGTGGCGGTGCCGGAAGTGATGGACATTTCGAGGGAACCGCAGAAGCTGCTCGATGAGTACGGAGCGAAGCCCGGGGCCGCAAGTTTCGCCAACAACTGCGTGCTGGCCCGGCGGTTGGTGGAACACGGCGTCCGCTTCGTGCAACTGTTCGACTGGGGTTGGGACTTCCACGGCACGGGGCCGGGCGAGGACATCAAGACTGGCTTGCCCGGACGAGCCAAGCTGATGGATCAACCTGTGACAGCCCTGATCAAAGACCTGAAACGCCGTGGCATGCTCGATGAAACCTTGGTGGTGTGGACGGGGGAATTCGGTCGGACTCCGTTCCGCGAGGGCCGAACCGCCGCCAGCGCCCTTCTCGGCCGTGACCACCACCCCCATTGTTATTCCATGTTCCTCGCCGGGGCTGGGCTCAAACATGGTATCAGTTACGGCAGCAGCGATGAGCTGGGCTTCCACGTCGCCGAGAACCCAGTGCACGTTCACGATTTGCAGGCGACGATTCTGCACCTGTTGGGTCTTGATCACGAGCGGTTGACGTTCCGCTTCCAAGGCCGCGACTTCCGCTTGACCGACGTGCATGGCCGAGTGATTCACGACATCTTGGCTTGAGGCACGGCTATCCGGGAGTGCTCGACTCGTTCCAAAAATTTGCCAACTCGACCGACGAAAAAGCGGCATCGGGGCCAGTAAACGGGTGGAGTCGCTGATTCTTCGGTAACGAGGGGGCGAGCGTGATGGCGGAGCGATGCGGCAGCCCGATGACGCGGCAGGTGCATCAGTTTGTGGCCTTGTCGGGCGACGTGCCGGCCTCGGATGCCAGTCTCTTGCGAGAGTTTATTCAGCGACGAGACGAATCGGCGTTCGCGGCGTTGGTTCGGCGGCATGGTCCGATGGTGTTGGGCGTCTGCCGCCGCATCCTGCGTCAAGCGGCCGATGCCGACGATGCCTTTCAGGCAGTCTTCGTACTGCTGGCTCGGAAAGCCTCGTCGATCGCTCGACCTGAGCTATTAGCCAATTGGCTATACGGCGTGGCTCTGCGGACGGCCTGGGAAGCGCGTCGCCGACAGCAGCGGCAGCGTCGGCTGGAACAACCGCTCGCCGATCAAGCCGTCGCCGCGGACCGCATCCCCGACCTGTTCGATTGGCGAGCGATCCTCGATCGCGAGATCAGCCGGTTGCCGGACAAGTATCGGGCTCCCGTGGTGCTGTGCGAACTGCAAGGCCGCAGCCGCAAGGAGGTGGCGCAGTTGCTTGGCATCCCGGAAGGCACGCTCTCCAGCCGTCTGGCAGCGGCCCGGCAGCGATTGGCAGATCGCCTCCGTCGACGCGGGGTGGCTGTGACGGGTTCGGCCCTCGCGTCCATCTTGGCTGAACACGGGGCCGCGGATTCGCTCGCCGCACCGCTGCTGCAAGCCGCCATTCACTCCGCCCTCAACTCGCAAGCGACTCCGGCTGTATTACACCTCACCCAAGGAGTGCTCATGATTCTCTGGTTGAAACAACTCAAAACATATACCGCCCTCTCCGTGGGCTTGCTGTTGGGAGTCGCCCTGCTCGGCTACGGCGGCGGGATGTTCGGGATCCGGGGCCAAGTCCGCGCCGAGGATAACCCGAAAACCAAGCCGACGGATGCAAAGGCGACGCCCACCGACAATCCGCTTCTGGGGGGCTGGCGTGTCGTGAAATTGGAGGTGGCAGGCCGCACGAGCGAATCGGCACCCGACGCACCCGAAACACTCTTCTTCACCTCGGAGAAGGTCGTGTTACGGAACAGAGTTGAAGGGCTGGTCGTTGCAAAATACACATGGGAGCCTTCGAAAAAGACATCTCTTTTCCGCGTCGTTCTTGATTTGCCATCGGTTGAAGGTGGGAAGGTCGTCCATTGCATCGCCGAAATCAAAGGGGACGAGGGCAAGCTGGGAACGTTCGAGGGCGGGCCCCGAGACAAGCCACCGGAGTCGTTCGATCAAGCGGATCGAGACAAGTTGATGATCATGTATCTTCGACGCGACCCCCAATTGAAGGAACCGGATGCGCAAACCCTCGCTGAGGCTGAAAGGGCCACGCGGGAGCGGGCCGAACAGATGCGCTCGATGGACCAACTCAAGCGGATCGCGCTGGCGATGCACAACTATGCAGACAGCCTCGGCGGAGTTCCACGC
>JAOAAM010000595.1 GCA_026418875.1 Gemmataceae bacterium
AGATGTGTATAAGAGACAGGACCGAGATCAGCACCCGGCAGTTGAGTATGCCGATGCGGTCGTAAATATGTCCCCAAAGCGGCGAACTCACGGCGAGCACCAGTTGCGGGATTAGTGTCAGCGAGATTGCCAACTCCAGCGGGCGGAACTGAAGCTCGCTGGTTGCCAGCAGCAGGATCACATGCGTGGACATGAAGAAGGAAGCACCCGACAGGAAGTAGGCGATCTGAAAGACCCGGTAGGCCCGATCTTTCCCCAGCGCCTTCCACACCCCCTGCACCGCGGCTCGCATGGACAAGCCTGGCGATCGGATGGTCGATGTGGAGGGTAATGTGATCCCCGAGTAGAACCACGCTCCGACCAAACCGCAGGCTCCCGCCAGTGGGTACAGGATGTGAAAGCTGGATGGGTTTCGGCCGACGCACCAACCAGCGATGAAAATTGTCGGGACCATCGTCAGGTAGGTCCAAAAAGTAAACCGCCCGATGACCCGTCCCCGGACGGGCCGGGGATAGAGGACGGCGTAGAGGCTCGACTGTCCCATGCGCATGGCGGAATTCATGACCTGGGCGAATGCGACGAGGAGCGTGAAGGCCCATGATGTCTCGAACCAAGAGAGGGCAAAAAGCGGGAGGCTGCCGACAATCGCCATTGCCGTGACGAGTCGCCGCATCCCCCAGCCGCGGCCCAATGCGGCCCAAACCGGCCCCAGAAACACTCCCACGGGAAAGGCGCTGACCAGCATGGTCACTTCGATGGGACTGGCCTTCACCGCCGACACCGCGATCATGGGCGAGGCCTGAATCGCCAAGGCCATGAACACGCCATTGAAAGCGGAAAACAGAGTCTCGACCCGGACATTGTGCCGAACAACAGGCGTCCAGATCGACTCAGACATGGAAAACCCCGTGAGAAGAGATTTTAGCGGAATCAGGCGACTTGAATGAATCCGCTCGGCTGCCCGGATCCCGTTGGGCGATGGAGTCCGCAGGCTCGACACAACCGTCATCCTCCGAAGTGTCTACGCAGAATTTTCAGCCGGAACACATTTCGGCATCTGCGCGGTTTCGCGCCCCAAGTCGATTTGCCCCGTGAGCAATCGGCGGCAAGACTGTAGCAAGTATCGGGAATGGTGGACGGTAATCGGCGGAAAAATTCGGGGAAAGCCCGGAAACCGCTCAAGTCGGGGGTCAGCGAGGTGCGCCATGGTGCGAACAATCAAGTTCGCCGTCGTGATCGGGCTAGCGTTCCTTCCAGGTTGCGGTTTCCGCGAGCGCGAGGGCTTGTTGTCGCGGTTGCGTGCCCGATTGAACGGACCGGACTACGTTTACTCCGCCCCGGTCACCGGTTTCCCGGCGGGGTATGACGTCGGGATGCCCGTCGCGGGATTGCCAGTGGCTGGGATGCCGGTCTCGATGAATGGCAGCATGCCTTGCCCTTGCTCCCCGACGCCGGGCCTGCCAAATTATCCCAGCCCCGAGATCCTCCCGCCGGGAGCGACTCCTTGGCCCCAGACAAGCCCGCAGCCAGTCTCGCCGCCGTCTGGACAACCAGGGCAATCTCCCGGCACCGCCCCGCCCAAGCCCGCCGAACCAAGCGACTCCAACGGAAACCAACGTACTAACCCGCTCGCCACCTCGAAACCCAATGGTTTCTGAGACTCATTTCGGTGTCAACGGACGAGGCCGCTCCCGCTCATGGCAGCGGCCTGTGGGTGACTGGAATTTCGGTTCCACTTGATCCGTGGCGAGCCACGACTTCAGCGGCGTGGGAACATGGTGGGGAGGGGGCGAGTCGGAGCGCCGGCCTCGCCCGAATCCGACGGCTGATAACGCCTCAACATCGGCAGGTTCTTCATCGACGGAACGGTGTAACCCGAGGGCAACAAACCACTGTCCCCGGGCGACGGTTTCTGGTGTGTGCTCATCTGGTATGTGCTCGCCTGGTATGTGCTCAACGGCGTCGGCTCAATGGTCTTGGACTTGTTCGACTGTTCGGCCGCAAAAGTTCGGAGGGTCCACGGGTTGATCCGTGCATTTTGACCGCCAACAAGCATGGGCTGCCCACTGGCCGAGCCAGTCTTCTTGGAGGTTTGACCGACGGCACCGCCGCACTGGGCACAGCCGGCCGCGGCATCGCAATTCGCCGAGCAACCATCGCAGCCTTGGCGAGCATGGCAGACACCGCCCGGGAACCATGACCACAGCGGTGGGGTGTATTCGGAGGGTTCCAGACCAACCCAACAGCTACCTCGGGGACGATAACACAAAAAGTCAATCAGCCGATGCAGGCAGGGTCGGTACGGTTCACGTTCCGTCGAAACGCCACAACTGCCACATTCACCAAATGTCGGTTGCGCGATTCGCTGCCCCGCGACGAATGCCCTGGGTGTGTGGAACCCAACCGGTCTAGGCCCCCCGCCGAGGGGCATGGACCCGGCTGGCGGCGTCGCGCCCAAAGGCAAAGCCGACAGTCCCCACAACAACAACGCCAAGCGACCGCCGGACATGGAAACCCCCTTCGGTCCCGGAAGAGTCATCCACCGATCCCGTAGTCTCCATCGGCATTTTCCCTCGCTGAAACCCGAAATTTACCCCCAACGATTTTGCTCGGTGTTTCTGCCAAAGTCGGAGTAACCGGATTAAGTTCTCCAAAGTCTCAGCTCAAAATTCCGAAAATGTCGTTTCCATAAAATGAGTGGCACAGGCAAGGCTTTCCCCATATGCCCGCGTCAACCTCCTCGGAAAACTCGTTCGAGCGGTCGATTCCGACCGTGGTTGAGACCGTTCTCCAGCCGTCACGGTTTTTCGTCGCGTCGAACTTCAAGCTGAAGTGGACACACGAAGTCGAAACGATTCATTGGGAGATTTTTCGCGGAAGAGCGCTGGATCGAACCCAAACACGCCAGACGCAGACGTCTCGCTCTTGGAGCGTTCGCGGGCAGGACGATGACGAACCTTGGATCTCGATCAAGTGGCATCCGCCCACCCGCATGGTCTACGTCGTCCGATCCATCCGTTGCCACAGTCAAGAGGCAAATGGGAAAAGCGGATTGAGAAGCCCTCGACCGGTCATACGCCGCAATCGGGGATTGGTCTGGGCGATCTCGCTCGACGACATCCGCAGCCTTCCAGAACTTGAAGAAGAACTCTCGACCTTGCTGACACTTTCCGTGGTGGGCACGCACCGATTGCCCATCACGTCTCTGGAAACTCCGATGCCCGAGTACAGCTTGGGGCTTTTTTCGTACTGCCGTAGCCACCGCGGGACGCCGGAGGCCTCGAAGGACGCTGCCGATTGGCTGGGTCGATTGGAGCAAATCGCCGATGATTCGGAAGAGGCTGCCCGGGTGCTCGAATTCGCACTAAGAAGCTCGTCACCCGGGGACGTGGAGCAACTCGCACGCGACATTTCAGCGTTTGCAAATGTCGCCGAACTGCTTCGGATCATGTTCCTCCAAGTCTCCTTGACTCCCTACACTGATTTCACGAGCAAGGTTTGGCAGTTCACGGATGCGGCCGTCGCAGCGGGGCGACTGAGCCGGGAGCAACGACTCGATTTTTACTGTTGGCTTCTCCGACTCGTTGCCCGGCATTTGTCTTCCTTCGACTTGGTACAGTTCCACCACCGCGGGGCGAACTACCCGGACGCGTTGTTGATGGAGGAGCTCGCCGAGAGGATTAGCCATCAGATCGTGGCATGGCCCGCCGCGTTCCTCGACGCCACAACCGACAGTGAAGCCACCCGACGGAATAAGCGTTTGCGACGCCGGGCCATCCGGCAGACTTGGCTGATCCGGCGCGAAAACGCCGGCCGCGTGGTTCCGAGACAGCCCACGACTCCCGGGGAAAGTCTTCGGGTCCTGCCGAGTCCGATTGAAACGCCGGGTCCGATTGAAACGCCGGGTCACGCACGAGTCCAGCCCGCCGGCGACGACGCACGGCGAATTTTCGATCAACCAGGCATCCTAGACCCATCATCCCCAATCGTCGGCTGCGTGCTTCGAGCAAGTATTAGCGATCTCGAGAAAGAGAACGAACAACGTGAACTCGGCCTGGGGCTTTTCCTTGATCGACCTCTCGGCATTTTCAAACAGCCGGGAGAGCCGGATGCCACCCTGCTTTTTGTTCACGAGTGTTTCAGTCCGGATTTGGCCGCCCGACGCCGTGAGGCCCTTCAGCAACTAGCCCCCTGCCCCGAATTTTCGATCCGCGAGCCAGGGGTCGCTTGGCACTGCGCCCAACCACGCCGACGACCGGGCGTTGTCTCGCTTCAAGACATCCAATTGTCACCGCACACCTTTCGGATTGTTCGCACCGCCCGAGCGACGTTGCGCGAATTTTGGAGAAGTTACGACTCGCCGAATGAGCAAGTGAAAAAATTGGCCGAGAAACTACGGGCCGAATGCGTGCTGATTCTGCCTTGCCCTCAGCGTGCCGAAGAGCTCCTGTTTCTCGACGAAAAACATCGCTGCCGTTTGCGAGCGAGAATGGAGAGGTCCGGCGGCTACCGTACCCGATCGGGCCGGGAGTACTTGGCTTCGGGATTCACCTTGATCGATGTTCGAGACGAGGAGGGCGCTTCGATCCCGGGACTGGTCGGAAGTCCACTGCGACCGACACGACCGGAGTTCAACTCTCACCAGTGATTGATGCCGTGCCGCACCAGGCGGGTCGTCGACCCGAGATGATTCGGGAAACTCGGAGGCGCATGAGTCATCGATCGGGCCAAGTCGGATGCTGCGCGTCGCGAGCTTTAAAGTTTTATCGTTTGGGCGTTACCAAATCGAGAGGCCCACAAAGATTTCGGCCGACCACTCCCGCCTCACACTCTGGAAGCAAAAAAAACACGTTCGCGGGATGGCCTCCCACGAACGTGTGTTGATTTCAAGGACGGGGTAGCGGCTCCCAGCGCAGAGCGGCGACTTCCCACAAGTACCGCCCAACCGCTACCCCGATCGTCACCGGCGAGTGCTTCACCGGCACTGAACCGTACCTTGCCGTGTCCCGAACGGCAAACGACGGCTTCAATGAGAATTTACGAATTTCAGAGAATCCGTGGGGCAAGTAACGATTTTGCGGATTGTGCCGAGGGTCACATACGCTCCAAGGTGCGGATGCCCAGTAGTTCCAGAGCCTGCCGGATGACCCGCGAGGTCAAATCGACGAGGACGAGCCGGCTCTGCCGCAATTCGGGCGAATCCGCACGGAGGACCGGGCAGGACTCAAAGAAACGGCTGTAAGACCGGGCCAATTCCCACAAGTACACCGTGAGCAAGTGTGGGGCGTATTCGTCAGCCGCAGCGGCGAGGGTTTCCTCGAATCGGCACAATTGCACCGCCAAGACCCGCTCCGCTGGCTCCGAGAGGGAAACCGGAGGTGGATGGTCTCGTAGCGATTGTGCCTCCACTTGGCCTTTTCGCAGGATTCCTCGACACCGGGTGTAGGCATACTGCATGTACGTCGCGGTGTTCCCGTCGGTCGACAGCATTTTCTCCAACGAAAAGACGTAATCGGAGATGCGATTTTGGGCGAGGTCGGCGTATTTCACAGCACCGATACCCACGGCCTCGGCGATGGCTTGCCGCTCGGCTGCATCCAACTCCGGAACCTCCTCCCCGCGGGCTAAGCGCTCGGCTCGGGTCTCCTCATACTTCTCGCCGCCACGAGCCACGGCCAAGGCCAGCAAATCGCTTAAAGCTGCGGCCCCACCGTTCCGCGTGGACAACATCTTGCGATCGTTACCCAGAACGGAACCAAATTGGATGTGCCGCAACTCGGCCTGGCCGTACCCCCACCTCCGTGCCGTCTCGAAAAGCGTTTGAAAATGCTGCGACTGCGGCGTGCCGACGACGTACAAAATCGCATCAGGGTGCCAGCGTTCCATGCGGTACTTGATGCAGGCAAGGTCCGAAGTCATGTAGGTGAAGGCACCGTCTTTCTTTTGGATTACGGCGTCGGCGCGTCGGGGTTCCCCCTCTTTCGCCGGTGACAAGAATAAAACCACGGCCCCCTCGCTCCGCTCCGCAATCCCCCGTTGCAAGAGTGACTCCACCACCTCCGGTAGCATGTCCTTGTAAAAGCTCTCGCCGTAGTAATGGTCGAACGAAACATCGAGCAGGCGGTAAATCGGCGCAACCGTTTCCATCGTCCAGCGGACGAATTGCTGCCAAATCGCGACGTTTTCGGGATCACCAGCTTGCAGCTTCCGCGTCTCCTCCAGGCAGCGGGCATAATGGGCCGCCTCTTCCTCAGTCCGCGAAACTTCGCCTTCGTCTTCCTCGCGTCCCTTGGTCAGATTGCGGACGTGAACGTAAAGGCGGACGAGTTCGTTGATCGGGTCACGTCTGAGGGCCTCATCATCCCGGAAATGCTTGTACCCGTATAGGAGCATTCCGAATTGGGTGCCCCAATCTCCCAGATGGTTGTCCGCGATCACCCGATGGCCAAGAAAACGAAAAATTCGTTTCAATGAGTCGCCGATGATGGTGCTGCGCAAATGGCCGACGTGAAGCGGCTTTGCGACGTTTGGCGAGGAATAATCAATGATGATGGTTTTCGCCCGCTCTGCTGGGGGAACAGCCAACCGGGGATCTCCCTGCATCACGCGAACCTGACGAGCGAGCCATTCCGATCGAAGTCGAAGATTGATAAAACCAGGTCCTGCGACCTCGACGCTGTCGAAAAGTTCACCACCTGACAGCGACTTGGCAATCTCCTGAGCCACCTCCCGAGGGACACGATCCAACGCCTTCGCCAAGGGCATCGCGAGGTTGGCCTGATAGTCGCCGTACTTTGGATCGTTGGTCGGCTTAATCATCGCCAAGTAGGGGGAGACCGCCGATGGTTCGCCGAGCAACGATTCAACGACCGGAGCGAATGCCGATTGAATGGTTTTCAAAAGGTTCATGCGAATGGACACGTCACGTCAGCAATGAAAAACGGCATGCCCGCTTCGCCGACAGAACGATCGTCAGCGAGAGCGACATGCCGCTAGCTTATGGTTTCAGCCGATGGCTTTCAGCCGACTTGCTCCCAGTCGATCCGAGGAGCATCGGCCCAGAGGTCTTCCAAGCTGTAGTACTCCCGAGTCGGCGCGTCGAAAACGTGGACGACGACATCGCCGAAATCTTGCACAACCCACTTGCTGCCTTCGTAACCCTCGATCGCAAGGCGGCGGTCACCTGCGGCGCGCATGGCCGCCTCGATCTCCTCCGACAGCGTGTGAATCTGTCGTCGGCTGCTCCCCGTGGCGATCACGAAAAAGTCATACAACGGGGTGATGCCCCGCATGTCGAGAACCAGAATGTCACGGGCTTTGTGATCGGAAGCGACACGAGCACAGAGGACGGCCCGCTCTAGGGGCGGTGCCAGTTTTTTGAGGGCAGTTCGGCTGAAAGTTGCGCTGCTCAATGGACCTCCTTTAATGCAAATCAAACCGCCCAGAGGTCCACAAAGCCAACGATGTCCACTTCATTGTTGCCTTCGCACACCTCCTGGCTGCTTGCGTCGGGCCGCCGTGACGATCGCACGGTGCCCGAAGTCCCAGGGTCGGCCTCGGCTGCCACACTCGCCAGCGACCCTATCACTATGATCAACTGAGGCAGCTTCCCGGTCAAGCGTTTTATTCGCTTTCCGGGGAATGAACGCCGTCCGCCCGGGCCCGGAACCAGGCATGAACGGACCGCTCGACTCGATCGCCCAAATGCTGCAACGCGAAGTACGGCAAGGTTCGACCGCTTCTGAACCCACTCGAGGATTTCCATGCCGAAAGTGCTGATTGCCCCGGCTCCACTAGACGGAGTGGAGGCACCGTTCAAGAACTTGCTTCTTCAGTCCGGTTTTGAACTGGTGTATCCGCACGTCGGGAGACAATTGGTTGAGTCGGAACTGAATCGCTTCCTGGATGGCTGTGTGGCGGCGTTGGCTGGATCGGAACCGTACACCCGTGCCATCCTCGAAGCGCACCCTCAGCTGCGTGTGATTGCCCGCGTCGGAGTCGGCTACGATGCCGTCGATCTCAATGCCGCCACAGAACGCGGTGTCGTCGTGACTATCGCGCCCGGGACCAATCAAGAGGCCGTCGCGGAGCACACGATGATGCTGATCCTGGCCTGTGCCCGAACCTTGATCACTCAGCACAATCGGATCGTCGCCGGGGGTTGGCCAAGAAACGCCAACGTACCGGTGCGGGGGCAGACCTTGGGTATCGTCGGCCTTGGGCGAATTGGACAAGCGGTCGCCCTTCGAGGGCTTGCCTTCGGGATGAAGGTACTCGCCTACGAAACTGCACCGGATCGCGGCTTCGTCGAGCAACACGGAATTCAGCTCGTGTCCTTCGAAACTGTCGTTCGGCAGGCAGATTTCCTCTCGCTGCACGCCCCGCTGACCGCTCAGACGCGCCACATGATGAACGCTCAAACCCTCGGTCTCATGAAGCCCACGGCATACCTGATCAACAC
>JAOAAM010000630.1 GCA_026418875.1 Gemmataceae bacterium
GTCGCGCCTCCAACCACACCGTGGCAACGTCCGACCCGGGAAGCAGACCCAACTCGGCCCGTGCCACCGCGCGAAAAGCGAACTCCCGGTCGAGCGGTTCCACGACGGTGACGACGTCGCCGGCGATTGTTCCGCCCGCCGGGTGCAATGCCCACACCGTCGTGCTGGGGTGCTCCGCAAAACCCGACCAACGCACGCCGGGGAGTTCGGTCGTTGGGTGCTGACGGTATGCCCCGGCGTCCAACACGGACATTCGCCAATCATCTCGGGGAGCGACCACCAACTCGGCATGAACGGAGCGCACGTTCATGGGCCGTAGCGGCGGCAGTTCAAAAGGCTGAGTCCCGACGGAAGGGGTGGGAAGAAAACCATCCAAGGTGACGTTGACCGCATCTGGCCGTTGGGGCGACAACCAGATCTGTAAAACCGATCCTGCCCGTGACCATCCGGCCACCCCATCCCCGCGCACTTCGTGGATGGTGATGCCGGCGGGCACTTCCCACTCCAGCGGGCCGGGGCCGACGATTCCGGTCCACTGCGAGACGGCCTGGAGCGAAGAACGCCCCGGACCAGTACGCCATTCGACGCGCTGTTGCACGGCCCCCTTGGGCGTTGTCGTCAGGGCCATGGCGATGGTCGGGTCGAAGGGGCCGGACCGCCGGAAGGCAACCTCGGGTTCCCGGTCCAGGGCATCGACTCGGAGCGGTCGCCAATGCCTTCGCAGGAATTCCGCCGGTGACGCCGACTCCCAGCCCATCGATGCTCGAACCTGGATGGATCGGCCTGTCAAGCGGACACCCACGACCGTCTGACGGTCATAATCCCCGACGACCTCCGGCGCTGTCACGATCCAATTTTCGGGAAGTGACTGCCGCGGCACCAACTCAAGCTCGACTTGGACCTGGCCTGACAACGGCACGGCAAACTCGAGGCGATGGCGTGTCGCCTCGGGGGAGGCCGACTGCCGCCAATCCCTTGGCCCGGTCAGTCCAAAGAGATTCAGCGGATCGTCCACGGGCCGGATCACTACGTCCACCAACTCCAACGATGAGGGGACGTCGAACTCCACCCGCCGCATCACTCCCGACCCGAGCCGGAAGCGAAAGACTGACAACAACCGAGCTTGCTGTTCCGACACGTCCCACAAATGGGCGGCCTCCACGGTCCCGGGCCGGTCACTCGGGTGAGTGGCCGATCGCCAACGCAACTGAATGGTGCTGACGCGCCCCAAGTCGGCCTCCAGCCGTGCTGCCTTGCCGCCCACGTCGATTTTCTGAATGCCTCGTGACGACAAAAACTGCATCTCCGTGGTGCCCTGGGGAAAGTCCACCACGGCCGTGCAGATCGGGATTTCCGCGATCGAGAAGCGAGTCTCGGAATCGGCACCGTCGGTCACTAGCGAGGTGAACACGACGGTTAACCGATGGGTGCCTTGAGCCGGCAGGCGGAACTCGTAAGTGCCGCGATCGACGCTCAACTCGGGAAAGACTGGAACACCGTTGAGTTCCGCGGAAATCAATTGGGTGTCGCCCAGGCGGAGGGGAAGGACGCCCCCCGTCTCTGACGCGGCATGGACCGTGAAGCGTCCGGTCCAACGTACCTCCCGTGCCGATGCCTGGCCTTCCAAGCGCGCATCGAGGACGAGTGGTGTCATCACCATCGCTCTTTCCACTAGCGACTTCAATTCGCTGAGGAGTTGGGGCGGAGCCAACACTGCCTGCTCTTCGCCCGGAGCTGCTGGCAGGAGGAACACGGCGACGGGTTGAGGGGTGGAACCGGCAAGCCATCCGACCCAAAGCGCACCCACCGCAGCGGTGGCCGACACCCGCGCGAAACTGGAGCGATTCGCCGCGGCTCGCCGTCGCTGCCGACGATTCAACGTCGCGACCACGAATACCATCGCCAAGGCGATTCCCGCCCCCAAGGGTATCCACATGCCGCCGAGCAATTCGGCTGGCAGCCAGATCATCAAAATGCCCAGAGAGAACAAGCCGACGCCGAATAAAAACCGGTGCCCCCGGGGCAAGACCAGCATCAGGATGATCAGTGCCGAAAACTCAGCCAGCATCACCAAACGAACGGCGGTTGTATCGACTAGCCAGACGGTGGTGCAGCGAGAGTCCGAGGCCGTCCAATCCGTGATCTGTTCGAATCGGTTGGTCACTGTCTCTTCTGTTCCAAACGTCGCACCAGGGGTCAGCGGAGCGAAGCGATCCGGCCAGCGCCAGAAGTAGGTCCAATCGGCGTCGATCGGCAGTCGAGGCGGATCGGCTTGAAGCCACGCGAAGCCGATCGGACTTCGGCCTGGCAATCGATACTCGATTTCGACCGTTTCCCAATCACGTGCTGGGTTCCACGGGAGGACCAAGAAATTCCGATCGGTGGAAATGTGCCCATGGGTATGCCAAGGCCGCTGTCCCAAGCGGATTGACGCGATCTCCGCTCCCGGGGGCAGTTGAATCGGCAAGTCACGGCCCGACCATCCTCCGACAAGGAATCGGGCATTGTAGACGACGGCCCCGAATCGTTCCAGGGTCGTTGTCAACGAGGCTTGGGCTACTCTGGCCGATCGATTCGTCGGTTCCTGCCGAACAAATCGCAGCCGCTGCGGCGGGCCGAGCCTCACCACCCTCTCCAGCCAAACTTCCTCGTTCGCCTGGGGGGGAAGTTCGATCGTTCCCTCGGTGTCGATCCGCCACGACGAACCTGGATCCATCCGTACGGTGCCGATGACCTCACTGACCTCGGCCCCAACAGGAAGCGGCAAAGGGGCAAGGACGGTGGATTCTTCTGGCAAGGAGATCGGCTCGATGATCCACTCAAGAGTGACCGGGCCTTTGATCGGACGATCGAGAGACACACGCCAGACTTGGAAGCCGAACAGTCCGATAC
>JAOAAM010000648.1 GCA_026418875.1 Gemmataceae bacterium
TGCGGGAGATCTTCCCCACATTGCGTTGGGACGGTCATCAACTCGTCGCGATGATCGGTCGGGCCTTGCCCCTCCGCCGCGGCATCCGCAGCCTGGCGCGATGCGACGGTTGGTGCCTGTCGCTGTGCCCCCCTCTGAAAAACCTTGCTCGCTATGTTGTCATCTCGTTGACGCACGATTAAGCTGGCAGAAATTGGGAGGAACCCCCGATGAACGCCAGTGATGGTGCGACCAGCTGGCCCCGTGCCGCCCAGCTCCTTTTAGCCTTTTCTCTCGGCGCCATCTCCTCCGCCACGGCACTCCGGCTTCAATCGTCACCGACCCGGCCGCTCGAGCCTCGGGCCGACCGATCGACTACCAGCCGTCGCCCCGGCCCAGAAGGTTCCACGGTGGAACCGGCATCGCGACCCGTGGCGACCGCTGCCACGGCCAACTCTGCTTCCGAGTCAATCCCCGACGAGATAGTTTGGGTCCGAACGGCGGCCGAAGTACAGGAAATGCCGCGGAGCAAAGGGAAGACACCGCCGCTGACGTTGCTGAACGTCAACCGGGCTACCCGTGAGGAACTGATGCAACTCCCAGGTGTCGGTCCAGTGTTGGCCTCGCGCATCATCGAGGAGCGGGAGCGAGCGCCATTTCGCCGCGTCGATGACCTCACCCGTGTCTCGGGGATTGGTGCCAAGACGCTGGCACGGTTGCGACCCTACGTTCACGTCGGGGAGGACGAGTGACTTGCCGCCGACGGTGTGGCGGATGGTCGCCCGACATCGATCGAGGCCGATGCTCCTTGCGCTTTTCGTGCGGCAATCTCGTCTCGAAACAGCGAGCGGACTTTTCGTTTGGCGATGCGATCCGCCAGTCCCGGTAAAAACCGGCTCACGAAAGCCAAGAGCTTCCCCTGGAACGTCAACACCGTCCGTGTCTTGCCGCGTTCCAAGGCGCTCAGGGTCGCGGCGGCCACGTCCTCCGCGGTCATCCCCCGCATGTGATCGACTTGCATCAAGGCTTTTCGCTCGATCATGTTTTCCGAGAAGTTGGTTTGTGTCAGCCCCGGTGCCACAACCAGCACGTCGATGTGCCATTTGGCCAACTCGGCACGCAGGGCTTCGCTGAAGCCTTCGACGGCAAATTTGCTGGCCGAGTATTCGCTCCGTGCCGGAATGCCCCGCAACCCCGCGATCGAGGAAATGTTGACGATCGCCGGGGTGACTCCCCGACGCAGCAGCGGCAGGAAACAGCGGGTGGTTTCGGTCAGCCCGAAAAAGTTCACTTCCATGATCCGGCGGAGTCGATCCGGCGACGCCTCGACAAAATGCCCCGTCGCGCCAATGCCGGCGTTGTTGATCAACACATCCAACCCGCCGAACCGCTGTTCGGCCGCTTCGACCATGCGGCGTCGATCTTCAGGACTGGTCACATCCGCGGGTAGAACTTCGATTGGATGACCTTCGGCGGCCAGACGCTGTTTCAACTCGTCGAGCAATCCGGCATTCCGGGCCACCGCCAGCACCCTCGCCCCGCGCCGGGAAGCCGCTTCGACGAGCGCTTTGCCAATGCCCTGAGACGCACCGGTCACAAGAATGCGCAAGCCTTCCAGACGGCGTCGTGCCATGCTACAAATCCTGGAGGAAGGGTAGACCCCCGACGTTGTACAGTCTTCCGAGGCAACTTGCCAAGAGGGGTTGCCCCACCCGGCCAGAACGACCAACCCGCTTTCTCTCGGAGCCGGTCCCATGATTCGCGTCGGGGCGCTAGTACTGGTTGGCTACTTCGGCGTTTCCATCGCTCAGGCGGCGGAACGGCAAACGACGGTCGAGATCCGCGGCGAGCAGTGGTTCATCAATGGCCGGCCCACCTATCCCGGGCGGACTTGGAATGGTCATCGCGTCGAGGGACTGCTGTTCAACTCGCGGATGGTTCAAGGAATCTTCGACGACCTCAACCCGGAGACGGTCCAGCGTTGGGCTTATCCAGACACAGGCCGATGGGACCCGGAGCGAAACACCCGCGAATTCATCGACGCCATGCCCGAGTGGCGGCGTCATGGAATGTTGGCTTTTACCCTCAATTTGCAAGGAGGCAGCCCCGAAGGTTACGTCGGTGACCAGCCCTGGCACAACTCAGCCATCACGCCCCAAGGCGAGCTGCGGCCTGAATACCTCAAACGCTTGCAACGGATTCTCGACCGGGCCGATGAATTGGGCATGGTGGTGATCTTGGGCATTTTTTACTTCGGGCAAGATCAACGGCTGCAAGACGAAGCGGCCGTCGTCCGCGCCGTGGATCGCACGGTCGATTTTCTCTTCGACCACGGGTATCGCCATGTCGTGATCGAAATCAACAACGAATGCAACCTTGGCTACGATCACGACATCTTGAAGCCGGGTCGAGTCCACGAATTGATCGAGCGAGTGAAATCACGGCAGCGCTCGGGGCGGCGCTTCCTGGTCAGCACGAGTTACGGCGGGGGGACGATCCCGGGCGAGAACGTGGCACAATCGGCCGACTTTCTGCTGCTGCACGGCAATGGTGTGAACCAACCCGAGGGGATCACGCAGATGGTCCGGCGGACGCGGCAGGTGCCCGGGGCCAGAGGATAGCCCATCGTCTTCAACGAGGACGACCACTTTGACTTCGATCAACCCCGCAACAACATGTTGGCGGCCCTGGCAGAATATGCCTCCTGGGGTTATTTCGATTATCGCATGAAACAAGAGGGCTTCGACGAGGGGTATCAGAGTTTGCCGGTGAATTGGGGCATCAGCAGCGCTCGCAAGCGAGGCTTCTTCAACAAAGTCAAGGAGATCACCGGCGAGGGTTCTCCATGACAATGGGTAAACATCCCCGGCGGAGTTGCGCTCCGGTGATTCGAGCGGTTCAACCGCTGCCGTCCTGTGCCGGCCAAACGAGGGTCGAGTGATGCGAGCGGGGTCGATTTTCATCCTGGCGTTGTGGGTGACCGGAGTGGCAGCCGAGCCGCGGACCGGCGACCCAACCCGCGGGAAGCAAGCCTTGGAACGACGCGGCTTCAACCCGGCGATCTGGTCGCAGTCGGGTTATGAGTCGCTGTGGAAATTGTGGGGATACCCGAGCAAGCCCGACAACTTCGACGAATTGGTGCGGGAGCGTTATGGCCTGCATCCGGCCCCATATCCCAACGACGGCCTGCCGATGGGCCTGCGGAAGAGTTCCGGCCTGATCGTCAAAGGGATCAGCATCGACTGCCTGACCTGCCACGGCGGGTCGATCATGGGCACAAGCTACATCGGCTTAGGTAACGCCAGCCTCGACGTGCAGGCGCTTTTTGAAGACCTCAACGCCGTCAGCGGCATCAACCGCCCGTTGCCCTTCACCTTCACCAACGTCCGGGGGACCAGCGAAGCAGGCGGGATGGGGGTCTACTTGCTCGGGCTACGGACGCCGGACCTCGGCTTCCGCACCAAGCGACTTGAATTGGGCCTCGACGACCAGCTCTGCGAAGACGTGCCGGCCTGGTGGTTGTTGAAGAAGAAAAAGACGATGTATTACACCGGCGGGGCGCATGCTCGCTCGGTGCGCTCGCTGATGCAATTCATGCTCGGCAGCTTGAACACCCGGAGCGCGTTCGACCGGGAGGAGGCCACCTTCCGCGACATCCAAGCGTACCTGCTGTCGCTGGAGCCGCCGAAGTATCCGTTCGAAATCAATCAGGAACTGGCCGCGAAGGGCAAGAAAGTGTTCGAGGCCCATTGTGCGAAATGCCACGGCACTTACGGGCCGGACGGACAGTACCCGAACCGGATTATCCCTTTGGATGAGATCGGCACCGACACGCGGCGGTACTACGGCATCAGCGAGGAGTTTGGCCGTTACTACAACCGCTCCTGGTTCGCGCGAGAGAAGCTTGGGTGGTTCGACGACGAGTATGCCGCCATGCCGAGTCCGGGTTATCAGGCCCCGCCGCTGGATGGCGTTTGGGCCACGGCCCCGTATCTGCACAATGGCTCCGTGCCCACGGTCTATCACTTGCTGAAGTCGGAAACGCGACCGAAGATCTTCACCCGCTCCTACCGTACCAACGCCGAGGACTATGACCCGGTGAAGCTCGGTTGGAAGATTACGGTATTGGACCGTCCCGCCGATCCCTCCCAGCCGCCGCTGGAGCGACGGAGAGTCTACG
>JAOAAM010000650.1 GCA_026418875.1 Gemmataceae bacterium
ATCATGGCCACGGCGCGCTCGACGACCGATGTAACGAACACGTTGCGGTGGGCCTGGTCGGGGTCGAACTGGGACAGGTTTTGCAAGAGCCGCAGCCGCAGCTCCTGTTCGAGGTCGTCGCGGTCCTGCGCGGTGAAACCGTCGCGGCCGACGAGTTGCCGGACCTTACGTCGAATGAGGCCCTGGGTGAACCGATCGAAAAGGATGTCATGGTCGTGGGACACGGGCAATCTCCTCCCGGCCGCGGAGGAGCAGGCGTGGGCCACGACGACTGGCGAAGTGATGCAGGCCAACGCGAAGCGGAGGCGATGCGAGGAGCGCCAGGATCGGCGTCGCCCACAATCGCCTCCGCTGCGCGGCCGGCCAAAAGTCGGGTGATGGATGGGAAGATTCAGTTGTCCGCGCGGGGGCCCGGCCCGCGATCAGGCGGCGGCCTCCGCGAGCAACATGCGAAACGGCAACCCGTGCTTGATCTCCAGCACGTCGATGGTGCCGTCGCCTTGGCGGTCAAGGAGTGCGAACAGCTCGACGACCTGCGTCTTGAGCAGGAAGTTGCCGGCATGGAGCTCGGGCCGGGGGCCGTTCTCACCGCCAAACTTGATCTCGCGCACCAGGCGCGGGGGCGGATCAAGGACGGGCTCGCCGTTCCGAATGACCAGGCCTTCGATGCGGCCGAAGTTGATGGTTTGCATCAGCTCCAGCAGGGCGGCGCGGCGAGCAGACAGGTCGTGTTTGGACAGGTGGAGAGGCTCCTGCCGCCCCCTGTCGGTCGCTTGCGTAGCGACACTCATAACCGTTTCCCTCGTGGGTCAACGCGATCACCAACGCGGCGATCCGCACGAGGGAAGTTTCGCTGAACTGGCTGCTTTTATCGGTGCGCAAACGGTGTCGAAACGGTTGCGGAGTTTCGGTTAGCAATGGTTGAGTTTTTCCGCCCGGCGCCGACCGGCTTCGGTCAGCCAGCAGCCGCCGCCACGCCCTTCGCGCGTTTGGATGAGCTTGCGGGTCTTGAGGTCTGCCATGACGCTTTTCAGAGCATTTGGGTCCGTGGCGTCACCGAGCGCCTTAATGGCGATCTCCTCGGTGGATCGGCGCTGATCTGAATCGAGCGCTCCCAACTTTAGCATGGCAATGAGAACGGATTGCGCACGGTTGCTGAGTAATTCCTCTTCAACGGCACGATCCGGCAACGCGGCCTGGATGGTGTCGTTCGCGATCGACCATCGGCCATCGTGAGACACCACGACGGCGTCCGCCAGCGGGAGAAGCCCCGAACCAAGGGAACGAAGCCGCAGGTCGACTTCGGCGGTCACGAAACGGCGCGTCGGCGTCAGCAGCAGGAACGGAGACAGCCCTTGAGATATCAGCAAGGCCGTACCGGAGGCGATTTCGGCGGACTCGCACGGAAGGATCAGAAACGCCGCCATCGAATATCCCGTCGGTCGAAAGGTGCCGAGCGAGAAAAGTCGTGTATCCGGTGCGATGATGCGGCCGGGGGTTGCCAAGCCCAACGCACGGGCGACTTGGCGGGCCAGCCGCTCCTGGTCCAAGCGGTACACGACCAGTTGCCGAGGTTGCAACACGATGGTCTCGCCGGTTTCCTGGCAGACGCCAACAAGGTCATCGCGGCCATGCTCAATCACCTGCAATGGCAAGCCGCCAGCGGGGTGGGGAAAGGACGAGGCGCGTTCCTTGCCCGGTCGAAGAAAGCGCTTGATCCGATCGTACTCGTCGCCAACAAGCCCCCGCCATTCCGCTTCGACGGCGGCAAGGCTGGGCAGCGATTCAATAGCTTGCCAGAACCGCTTCAGGCCGCTCATGGTCTTCGACCTCCCCCCTGATGATGAAGCCCCTGGCCTCCAGCCATCGTTCGACCAGCACGCTGTCGTCGTCCCAAGTGAAC
>JAOAAM010000346.1 GCA_026418875.1 Gemmataceae bacterium
TATAAGAGACAGGTCGAGCACGTCGGGTCGATTGGTGGCAGCGATGACGATCACCCCCTGGTTCGGCAAGAAGCCGTCCATCTCGCCGAGGATCTGATTCAACGTCTGTTCCCGCTCGTCGGCACCGCCACCCAGTCCGGCACCCCGCATCCGCCCCACGGCGTCGATTTCGTCGATGAAGATCAAGCAGGGGGCGTTCTCCTTGGCCGTGCGGAACAGGTCGCGTACCCGGCTGGCACCGACGCCGACGTAAAGCTGGATGAACTCCGCGGCGTTGATGCTGAAAAACGGCACGTCGGCCTCGCCAGCGACGGCCCGGGCCAGCAGCGTCTTCCCGGTGCCCGGTGGTCCCGCCAGCAGCACCCCCTTGGGCACTTGAGCCCCGAGCCGCTCAAACCGCTTCGGATCCCGCAGAAACTCGATGATCTCCCGCAACTCCGCCTTCGCGTTCTCCATGTCCGCCACGTCATCGAACGTGACACGCATCTTCCCCTTCTCGTAGCGTCGGGCCGGGCTGCGCAGGTAATTCGCCATGAATCCGCCCATCGGATCGCGCAAACGCGGCATGATGAAGAAAGCGAAGATGCCGATGATGAGGAGTAGCGGCAGGATGATCGTCAGCACCGGCGACATCCAGGCGGTCGGATCGTCGCGCTGGCTGATGCGGACGCCTTGCTCCTCCAAAATCTGCGTCAAACGCTCGTGATTTTTCGGTAGCTCGGCTTGGAAGTGACGGCGTTGCAACCCCGTCGCCTTGACCTCCGGCGATTCCACCTCCGAGGGCTTGATGAATCCCTCCAGCCGCTGCGTGCCGATGAAAACGACTCGCTCGATCTTTCCGGCTCGGGCCAGGGTGAGCACATCGCTATAATCGACAGAGCGGGGCGAATTGAAAATCCAGAGGATGAGACCAAGCGACAGCATCAGCGCCAGCGACCCCATCAGCGCGATGGCCATCGCCGGATTGGGACGATGGGGCCGCGGCGGACGAGGTTGCGTCATCGATCATGAACCCCTATAAACGTCGATTTTCTCAGCCTAGCGATTCCATCGAGTGCCGACCATGTTGACTCGCTGGTGGCGGTGGTGGCGAGAACGTCGGCCTTCATCCGACGCCGAGGTCGTGCTCTTCACTCGTGCCGGCTGCCACCTTTGCGAGGAAGCACACGAATTTTTGCACGCCGAGCAGGCACGTCTCCCATTTCGCCTCGTGGTTCGCGATGTCGATGCTTCACCGGAGACTCGGCACGAGTACGGTGAATGCGTGCCGGTCGTCCTGGTCGATGGCCGGGTCCGCTTCCGGGGCCGCATTGATCCCGTACTCTGGCGGCGGCTGATGCGGCACCGAAGTCGCGGATCGGCAGGTTCTTGATCGCGGCCGTCACCGCGACTCCGGTGGGGAACAGTCATGGCCGACGATGCCTCATCGCCCTAAACTGCCGCAATATTCCTCGATTCGGCGATGGCACGGACGGTATGAAAGTTCCCCTGCGTTGGCTGGCTGATTACGTCGATGTCTCCCTCGGTGTCCGCGAATTGGCTGAACGGCTGACCCTCGCGGGGTTGGAGGTCAGCGGTTTCCGCTTCCTCGGCTTGCCAGTGCCCGAGGGCATTTTCATTCGACCCGAAGAGCAAGGGCCTGTCTGGCTGCCGGACAAAGTCGTGACCGCCGAAGTGCTCCGCGTCGAGAAACACCCCAACGCCGACAAGCTCAAGCTCGTCACGGTCAACTATGGCGCTGCCGCACCCAAGACCGTCGTCACCGGCGCTCCGAACCTGAACGTCGGCGACCAGGGATTGAAAGTCGTCCTGGGACTCTCCGGCACGCTGTACTTCGACGGCCATGTCGAGCCGAAGCAGATCAAGGAACTCAAGCCCGGCAAACTGCGCGGCATCGAGAGCGATGCCATGGTGA